>NZ_JABXEP010000512.1:0-400 GCF_013372605.1 Myxococcus sp. AM009 | reverse complement strand
AGAAAACACAGCTGGCAATGATTCAGGCATCACATCAACGTGTTCAATGGTGAAAACATCGCCTTTATTAAGACGAATCGGCCTCATTAAATTCTCAATTTTACGCTGAATGTTGAGTTCATTTTTTTGACACTCTTTCGTATAGAACTCACTGATAGGCAAAGTCACAGTCAATGATACAGGCTGAGGCGCTAATCCACTATTCAGTAAAGCGTGATGCACAGCTAACAGGTTAACATCCGTATATTGATACTCAATATGAGTCGTAAGAATAGATTGGTTGCTAACTTCATCATACGTGTATTTTTTACCATCCAGTTCATAGTTAAATGTCTGGCGAATTCCTAACCCGTCAACCTTCCATCCATGACGAAATGAGTTTTGCGACAACGACTTACAG
>NZ_JABXEP010000511.1:0-401 GCF_013372605.1 Myxococcus sp. AM009 | reverse complement strand
GTACTGGAGCGCGGCGCCCAGCGCATCGAATTGCGCGACCAGCAACACGGCATCCGTCTGGCGGTGCTGGACCCGGCCGAGTTCGAGCGGTTCAACACCTTCGTGCTGGCCGTGGGCGCACAACTGCCCAGTGACGTGCTGCAGCAGCAGTTCCCCGCGCAAGCCAAGGTCGGCCCGGCCGAGCGGCTGGCCGAACTCATCCGTTCGCACCTGCCCGGCATCCCGCTGCAGGCGATGCCCGTACCGCCGCGCCAGATTCCGTTCAATGCGGGCCAGGTCTATTTCGAACTGCCGCAAGACCATCCTCTGTGGGCGCAAGTCCAGCGCTACGGCGGCTTGGCCTTGCATGTGGCAGGGAACTTCCCCGAGCTGCGGCTTGAACTGTGGGGGGTGCGTTAATG
>NZ_JABXEP010000510.1:0-401 GCF_013372605.1 Myxococcus sp. AM009 | reverse complement strand
GCTGCCAGCAATGCGGCATCCTGCGGTTTGACGGTCGGTTCGGCGTCGTCGCCTGGGTTGCGCAGCGCCAGCAGCAGACGACCGCTCTGGTGTGCCATTACCAGTTGGCTGACAGCCTCCACCGGCACGGCCAGCACGGCCGTCTTGGCTTGATCGACCTTGCGTGTGACGTTGTTGCTCTCCGGCTGCTTCTGCGGCCCTTCGTTGACCGCCAGCGGGCCGAACGCCAGCACGCGCAGGTGCGGCAGCAGCAGGCGCGCCTGGCTGTCTTCGATCTCCTGACCGTCCTTACGCATCACGAGAAACACATCGACGTAATCGCCCGGCATGACGCGATTGCCCACGCCGATCACCTCGTCCACGTTGATGGCAACCGCGCGCTGGCCGGCCTCGACCTGCTG
>NZ_JABXEP010000509.1:0-402 GCF_013372605.1 Myxococcus sp. AM009 | reverse complement strand
CACTTGGAGCGCGAACTGAGCGAACTGCGCGCCCAACTGGCGGCGGAACAGGCCGCCCGGGTCGCTGCCGATCGCACAGCCGCCGTCGCCGATGCGCAGCGTGAAGCTGCTGACATCGCCCGAATCCAGGCCAACGAGCGCTTGGCCAACGCCGAATCGCGCGAGCACCAGGTGCGTGCCCAACTGGCTGAAGCGCAGGCCGCGCATGAGCGCACCCGCGAGAAACTAACCGAGGTCGTCGGTCTTGAGGCCGGTGCCCAGGCCGAGTTGCGAATGCTGCGCGAGCAAATTGAGGCCGCGAAGCCGACACCAGAGTCGGCACCAGATCAGCAGACCGGTCAACCGCCGAGCAAACCAAACTCACGGCGCAAGGGGGCGTAGCAACGCCGCTTACCTACCCAC
>NZ_JABXEP010000508.1:0-402 GCF_013372605.1 Myxococcus sp. AM009 | reverse complement strand
GGTCAAGCAGGGCGGCAAGTCGTGGTTCTTCCTGACCGCCGATTACGCGTTCGGTCACTCGCTGGAGAACGACACCACGGCTGTGGTGAAGGCCAACGGCGGCACGGTGGTCGGTTCGGTCAAGCACCCGCTGTCGGCATCGGACTTCTCGTCGTACCTGCTGCAGGCGCAGTCGTCCAAGGCACAGATCCTGGGCCTGGCCAACGCTGGCGGCGACACGATCAACTCGATCAAGGCAGCCAAGGAATTCGGCATCACCAAGACGATGAAGATCGCAGGCCTGCTGATGTTCATCAACGACGTGCACAGCCTGGGTCTGCAGACGGCCGAAGGCCTGCTGATGACCGACAGCTGGTACTGGGACATGAACGACGCGTCGCGCAAGTTCGCCAACCGCTACTT
>NZ_JABXEP010000507.1:0-402 GCF_013372605.1 Myxococcus sp. AM009 | reverse complement strand
GGCTCATACCCCGTCGACCTGGCACAAGGTGAACGGCGAGCGCGTGCTCGACGAGCAACTGCTCAAGGCGCTGGTGGAAAAGCACTTCCGCTACACCGGCTCCGAGCGTGCCAAGGAACTGCTGGCCGACTGGAACAATGCGCGCCGTCGTTTCGTCAAGGTCTTCCCGACCGAGTACAAGCGCGCACTGACCGAGATGTACGAGCGGGAACAGGAAGCGGGCCGCGAACAGATCGCCGCCTGAACCTGATTCCAAGCGACTTGGCGGGTGGTCGATCGATGATCGGCGCCCGCCGCCACTAAATACAACGCAACCTCACAAGACAGGCTCGACGCCTCGCCAGCACCGCTGTGCCGGCAAGGTCGAGACAGGAAGGACACCATGGGCAAGGCGACTGGTTT
>NZ_JABXEP010000506.1:0-403 GCF_013372605.1 Myxococcus sp. AM009 | reverse complement strand
GTTCTGTTCGATCCAGGCGAAGTAATCGGCATCGGCAATTGCGCCATGCTTGATGACCTCGGCCATACCGGCCGCCAGCTCTCGGGCAGGCAACGTGCGCAGCGTATCGATATCGGCCAGCACCGCCTGCGGCTGGTGGAACGCGCCGATCATGTTTTTGCCCAGCGGGTGGTTGATGCCCGTCTTGCCGCCCACCGAGGAATCGACTTGTGAGAGCAGCGTCGTCGGCACCTGGATGAACGGCACGCCGCGCATGTAGCAGGCGGCGGCAAAGCCGGTCATGTCGCCGACAACGCCGCCGCCCAGCGCGATCAGCGTGGTCTTGCGATCCGCACCCGCCGTCAACAGCGCATCAAAGATGCGGTTGAGCGTGTCCCACTTCTTGAACGATTCCCCATCAGGC
>NZ_JABXEP010000052.1:0-49494 GCF_013372605.1 Myxococcus sp. AM009 | reverse complement strand
CTGCCCATGAAGGACAAGAACCCCCTCCTGCTGCGGGTGCGCCACCCGCCCTCCTGGACGAGCGTGTGGCGCACCCGCAGCAGGAGGGGGTTCTTGTCCTTCATGGGCAGCTTGATGTTGGCCACCAGGTGCTGCGCCCAGCCGCGGCGGCCCCACTTGGCCAGCAGCTGCGCCACTTCCAGGGGGCGCCAGGCCATGTCGCAGAAGAGCCAGTCCGCCGGCTCGTCGGGCGCATAGGCGAAGGCGCTCTCCTGGACGTGCTTGACGCGCGGGTTCCCCGTCAGCTCCGGCATCAGCCGGGCGGGGTCCACCGCCACCACCTTCGCGCCGCGGCTCACCAGCCGCTGCGTCCAGCCGCCCGGCGCCGCGCCCAGGTCCACGCACACGTCGCCGCGCCCGGGCTCGAAGGCCAGCCCGTCCAGGGCCTCCTCCAGCTTCATGGCCGCGCGTGACGGCGCGTCTCCAGCCCGCCGCATGCGCCTGCGCCCTCCCGCCGCCAGGGACACGGCCTCGCGCGCGTGCACGGCGCCCACCACCGTCACGTCGTCCGGCGCCACGCACAGGGAGACCAGCAGGGCCCCGGCCTCCCGCGCCCGCTGGGCGTCCTCCACACGCCGCCCTGGCGGCAGCCTGGCGGACACGGCGGATTCCAGGGCTTCCGCCACGGCCGCCAGGGCGTTGCCTCGTGGGGTGTCGGGCGTGAAGGCCTGCACCGCCCAGGGCGCCCGCCCGGGAAGCGCCAGCACGACCCGGGCCGCGGCTTCAGCGATGGCTTCGGGGCTGGTGGCCGTCAAGGTGGCGGCCACCTGATAGCCCGCGCGCGCGAAGGCGGGCGGAGGGCCAGAGACGGCGTCACTCTCCACCAGGGCCTCGCCCAGCAGGCGGGGCTCGGCGCCGGCCCACTCCAGCTCCTCGAAGAGGTGGGCCTCGAAGCCCGCGCGGCAGGTCCACAGCCAGCGCTCACCCAGGGCAACCTCCTCAAGGAGGAGTACGACGTGTCCACCCACGGCCACCATGACGGGTGGCGCGTGGGCGCCGTCATCGCGGACGTGCAGGGGATGATCAACGTCAACGCCCGCTTCGGCTTCCCCACCGGGGACGCCGTCCTGCGCGCCACCGTGGAGTCCCTCTCCGCGCAGTACCCCGGCGCGAAGGTGGTGCGCATCCACGCGGACGCCTTCGCCGCCCTGCTCGTGCCGACGTCGCAGCTCACCGTGGAGGAGCACCTCGCCGCCCCCACGCGTGAACGGCTGGCGCGGGACGTGCGCCGGGTGCTGCCTCAGGGAACGCCCGACGCGGACGTGCCCTCGTGGACGGTGAGTCTGCTGGAGCTGACGGTGGACGCGCCTTCACACTGGCAGGTGCTGGGACCGCTGCTGTGGGCGGAATTGGAGCGAACCCACGTCATGGAGCGCACCGGCCGCGCGCGGGGACTTCAGCGCAGGCGCATCCGGCTGGATGGCTCCATCCCAGGCCCCGCGACGCTCTGACGCCGTGAGACAGCGCCTGCGCGCCCGGAGCCCCTCGGGCTTCCACGGGAGCGCGTCCCTTCCGTCCGGAGCGAGGCGCCTCGACGAAGCGCCGAGGCGTCATCCTCCGCGCTGACTACTCCTCGAGGATGAACTTGCGCGGGTTCTGCCCGATGCCGTTGACGCGGACCTCGTAGTGGAGGTGCGGGCCGGTGGAGCGGCCGGTGTTGCCGACGGCGGCGATGTGCATGCCGCGCTTCACCTTGTCGCCGGCCTTCACCAGCATCTTCGACAGGTGGCCGTAGCGCGTCTTGATGCCGTACCCATGGTCGATGACGAGCACGTTGCCGTAGCCGCCCTCCAGGCCCGCGAACACCACCGTGCCGTCCGACGGCGCGAAGACCTCCTTGCCGTGCGGCGCCGCGATGTCCATGCCGCCGTGCATGACACGGTCCGCGGTGTACGGGTCCAGGCGCGAGCCGAAATCGCTCGTCACCCAGCCGCGCGCGGGCCAGATGGACGGCGTGGAGGCCAGCAGCGACTTCTGGTCCTGGAAGTAGGCCTGCAGTTCCTGGAGGCTCTGCTCCTGGCGGGTGGCCTCCGCGCTCAGCCGGTCCAACCGGCCCATCAGCGCCTTGGGCGTCTCCGTGGAGGTCAGCTGCGTGAACTGCGTGTCGGTGGCCGGCGCGGACGTGCCCGCCTCGGGCTCCGTGGGGCCCATGGCCAGGTTGCGCTGCGGATCGGACAGCAGCGTCACCGCGCGCAGCTTCTGGTCGAAGCGCTCCACCCGGTCCAACGTGGAGCCGATGTGCTCGATGCGCTCACGCACCGACTTGAGCTGCGAGCGCAGCGTCAGGTTCTCTTCACGAAGGATGCGGTTCTCGGAGGCGTCCGCGGCCACCTGGAAGTAGTGCACGCTCGCACCCACGCCCAGTCCCACCACGAGCATCAGTCCCATCCCCACCTGGGTGAAGAAGGACCGCTGAATGGTGTACCGCTTGACCGGAGCGTCATGGTCCGGAATCACCATCAGTGTGAAGGACTTTTTCGCCACGGGACAGCTCCCCTGCTTGCGTGGGACTACTGGCGCAGCAAGCTAAGTCGCTTGCTCGCGCGCAACACCTCCCCCCGCCGCCTACCCCTCCCGCTTCGTCGCCCACCGGCATTTCGACTCGGCTGGAAACGTTGGGGCAGCTACCACTCAGATTCCAAGAGTGTCAAGGTCAACAGACCCGCAGGGAGGTCTGTCGGCCACGTCCAGACTCTGGGTGCGTCAGGCCTCCACCCGCACGACGATGACGGTGATGTTGTCGTCGCCGCCACGCTCGTTGGCGAAGTCGACGAGGCGCGCGGGGACTTCATCGAAGGTCCGCGCCTTCACCACCGTCTCATGAATCTCCCGGTCCTCCATCATGTTCGCGAGGCCATCCGAACAGAGGAGGAAGACGTCGCCGGGCTCTGACACCAGCCCCATGACGTCCACCTGCACCTCCTCCTCGAAGCCGACGGAGCGGGTGATGATGTTCTTGTAGCGGGAGTGCTTCGCCTCTTCCGGGGTAATCATCCCCGCCTTGATCTGCTCGTTGACCAGCGAGTGGTCCTCGGAGATCTGCTGGATGAGGTCGCCGCGGATGAGGTACGCGCGGCTGTCACCTACATGGGCGAAGAAGACGTGCTCGTCGCGCACCACCAGGGAGATGACGGTGGTGCCCATGCCGGACAGCCGCGCGTCTTCCTGCGCGGCCGTGAAGATGGCCAGACAGGCCCGCTCCACGGCGGTGCGCAGCGCCTCCGGAATCGGAGAGTCCTGGAGGTTCGGGACGGAAAGGAAGGGGTTGTCCTTGCCTTCCCGCGCCCGGCGCATCTCCTTGTCGATGGTCTCCACCGCGATGCGGGACGCAGTACCGCCGCCCGCATGGCCGCCCATACCGTCGGCCACGACGTAGAGCTGGAGCTCATCATCAATGAGGAAGCTGTCCTCGTTGTGATTACGTTTACGCCCGACATCCGTCAGGCCGGCGGAGATTATTTTCAAGCGGGAGGCCGCGGTCTGCCCTGCGGTGCTGGACACACCCGGGATGCTATGTGAGGCCCAAGGATGGGGCAAGGACGCGGATGCACCTGACGCACTTCACGCAGTGCGTCGGAGCCGCCCCCGGGGGGCCCCCTCCGGTCCGGACTCCCTGCGGGCCCGGGTCCCCAGCGCCCTGTTGGCCGAACGCACCAGGGCCTCCGCCGCACCCAGGGCCTCACGCGTCACCTCCACGCCCGACATCATCCGTGCCAGCTCCCGGGTCCGCTCCGCCCCTGCCTCCAGCACCACCACCTCCGAGACAGTGCGCTCGCCCTTGAGGCCCTTGCGGATGAGCAGGTGCGCATCCGCATAGGCGGCCACCTGCGGCAGGTGGGTGATGCAGAGCACCTGACGGTGACTGCTCACGTCCTTGATCATCCGCCCCACCACGTCCGCGATGGCGCCACTGACGCCCGCGTCCGCTTCGTCCAGGATGTAGCACCCGCCCCCGTCGCTGTCGGCCAGGGCCTTCTTGAGCGCCAGCAGCAGTCGGCTCGCCTCACCGCCAGAGGCCACCTTCGCCAGCGCGCGCGGCGGCTCGCCGGGGTTCGCGCTGAAGAAGAACTCCACGTCGTCCGCGCCGTCCGGGCGCAGCGACTCCGACGGCGTCACCCGCACCTCGAAGGCCGCCTTGCCCATGGCCAGCTGCCCCAGGCCCTCACGCACCTGCGCGGCGAACGTCACCGCGCTGGCCGTGCGCGCCCGTGTCAGCGCCGCGGCGGCCTTCCGGGCCCGCTCCTCCACCTTGCGGCGGTCGGCGGCCAGCTCCTCCAGGATTTCCTTCCGGTTCTCCAGCGTGCCCAGCTCCACCTCGAGCTCGCCCTGCTTCTTCAGCAGGCCCTCCAGGTGCGTGCCGTGCTTGCGGCACAGGCGCTTGAGCGCGTCCAGCCGCTCCTCCACGTCCGCCAGCCGCGAGGGGTCCAACTCCAGCCCCTCCACGTAGCGGTTGAGCCGGCGCTGTGCCTCCTCCAGCTCCGACAGCGCGGCGCTCAGCGCCTGCGCCACCGGCGCCAGCGTGTCGTCACACTTCACGGCTTCGTGCACCAGCCCCAGCGCGCGGCCCACCGTCTCCACGGCGGACTGCTCCTCGCCGGACACCAGCAGCTCCGCTTCCGCGGCGTGGCGCTTGAGCTTCTCCGCGCCGCCCAGCCGCTTGCGCTCCGCGTCCAGCCGCGCGTCCTCGCCGGCCTCCGGGTCCAGCCGCGTGATTTCGTCGAGCTGGAAGCGCAGGAACTCGGCGCGCTCGCGCACCTTCGCCTCGTCTCCGCCCAGCGCCTCCATGCGCGCGTCCACCTCACGCAGGCCGGTGTACTCCCGGAAGTAGGCCGCCAACCCCTCCTCCAGGTTGCCGTACCTGTCCAGCAGCACCCGGTGCAGGCCCGAATCAAAGAGGCTGACGTGCTCGTGCTGGCCGGCGATGTCCACCGCCCCGCGCGTGAGCTTGCCCAGCACGCCCACTGTCACCAGTGAGCCGTTGACGTAGGCCTTGCCACGCCCGGTGCGTCCCAGAACCCGGCGCACCAGCACCTCATCCCCCAGGTCCGGCAGCCCCAGGTCCTCCAGCCGGGCCTCCAACGCGGGAGTCCGCGCGAAGACGCCCTCCACGGACGCCTCCTCACAGCCGGCGCGAATGACATCCGCGTCGGCGCGCCCCCCGAGCAAAAGGCCCAGTGCATCCACGAGGATGGACTTGCCCGCGCCTGTCTCACCCGTGAGGACGGTGAGGCCGGCGCCGAACGCCACCTCCACCTCCTCGATCACCGCTACGTTCGAAATCCGCAGACCCAGCAGCACGCGCGCCCTCCAATGTCCGTACGACGGCTCTGGTACCTGAACACCCTAGCAGGTCCGACTGACACTGTACAGGCGTTCGGGTTGAGCGCACGGATGGCGGGCCCCCAAGCTCGCAAGTCCTTAGATTTCCGTGAAGAGCTCCTGGATGTCCTGCTCCGTGAGCGTCCGGCCCAGCTCGTCGGTGTCTCCGCCGAGCACGCCAGCGGCCAGCTCCCGCTTGCGGCGCTGGAGGGCGAGGATCTTCTCCTCCACGGTGCCGCGGGTGATCAGCTTGTAGCTGATGACGGCGCGCGTCTGGCCGATGCGGTGCGTCCGGTCCGTGGCCTGGTCCTCCACGGCGGGGTTCCACCACGGGTCGAAGTGGATGACGTAGTCGGCCGCGGTGAGGTTCAAGCCGGTGCCGCCCGCCTTGAGGGAGATGAAGAAGAGCGGCGGACCGTCCGGGTTGTTGTACTCGTCCACCTTGCCCATGCGGTCCTTGGTGCGACCGTCCAGGTAGAGGTAGCGCAGGCCCTTCTTGTCCGCCTCCTGCTTCAGCAACTCCAGCATCTCCGTGAACTGGCTGAAGACGAGCGCGCGGTGGCCTTCCGCCACCAGGTCCTCCACCAACTGGAGGAAGCGCTCCACCTTCGCGCTGGGCGGCATCAGGGTGCCGGGCGGCATCTTGAGCAGGCGCGGATCGCAGCACACCTGCCGCAGGCGCATCAGCGCGGCCAGGATGGATACGCGGCTGCGCTTGAAGCCCACCTTCTCGATGCTCTCATGCACCTTGCGGCGGCTCTCATCCAGCACCTCGCGATAGAGCGCGGCCTGACCGGGCTCCATCTCGCACCAGGCGACGCTCTCCGTCTTCGGCGGCAGGTCCTTGGCCACCTCCGTCTTCAGGCGACGCAGGATGAAGGGCTGGATGCGGCGGCGCAGCCGGTCCCTCGCGATGTTGTCGTTGGCCACCTGGATGGGCTGCTCGTAGCGGTCCCCGAAGCCATCCGCGCTGCCGAGGAAGCCCGGCATCAGGAAGTCGAAGATGCTCCAGAGCTCCGACAGGCGGTTCTCCAGGGGCGTACCGGTGAGCGCCAGACGCGTCTCGCTGGGGAGCGCCTTGCACGCCTGCGCGGTGGCGCTGCCCGCGTTCTTGATGTTCTGCGCCTCGTCCAGAATGATGTAGCGGAAGCCCACCTGGGACAGCTGGTCCAGATCACGGCGGACCAGCGCGTAGGACGTGAGGACCAGGTCCATGTCCTTCAGGTCCTCGGCCCGCTCCTTGCGGTCCTGACCGTGCCACACCATCGTCTTGAGGCCCGGCGTGAAGCGCTCGGCCTCGCGCTCCCAGTTGGCCAGCACGCTGGTGGGCGCCACCACGAGCGACGGCTTGCGCCCCTCGTCGTTGGCCACCTTCTGCATCAGGCTGAGCGACTGGATGGTTTTTCCCAGACCCATGTCGTCCGCGAGGATGCCGGACAGGCCGTGGCGGCGCAGGAACCAGAGCCAGGACAGGCCCGCCTCCTGGTAGTGGCGCAGCGTGGCCTGGAGCCCATCGGGCACGGACACCTTCGGCACGCCGGCCGTCTCGCGCAGCTCCAGCATCGCCTGGCGCGCCTTGGCCTCCACCTCGGTGAACTCCCCCAGGTCCGCAAGCAGGTCCAACGCGACGGCCTGGTGCAGCGGCAGCCGCGTGCGCGAGCGGCCCGGCAGCGCGCCGGCTTCCTCGAGCAGGTCCGCCACGCGCTTGATTTCGACGGGGTCCGCCTCCGCGAAGCTCCCATCCTTCAGGGGGACGAAGCGGCGGCCGGAGTCCAGCCACATGCGCACCGCGCCCAGGTCCACGGCCTGGTCGTCGGTGACGAACTCCGCATCCAGGTCGAACCATTGCACGCCGCTCATGCCCACGCGGATGCGCGGCTTGAGATTGGGACGCAGGCGCACCTTGGGGGCCTGCACGCCAAAGCGCTCCCAGTCCTCGGGGAGCGAGGCCAGGCCCCGAGCCCAGAACTCCAGCGCGGTGTCGCCCGTGGCGTCGAAGACCTGCGCCTGCGGCTCGAAGCGCAGGCCCAGATCCAACAGCAGCTTCCCCGCGCCGCGCTCCAGCTCCTCGCGACGCCGGTACAGCTTGCGGCTGTCCCCGCCCACGCCGCTGGCGTAGCCCAGGTGCGTGGCCGTGGGGGACACCGGCACCGTCGTGTGGCCGTACTTCGCGGCCAGCTGCACCTTCACGCGCTCGGGGCTGCCCTCCAACGTGAGCATGAAGCGAGGCTCCACGCTCTCGTCCACGTCGATGTCGTCCGCCTTCAGCGCCATGCGGAAGCGCGGCAGGTGCGCGGCGAAGAAGGTCAGCACCCGATCCAGCTGCCCCGAGGGGAAGGACATGCTGGGCTCGAGCAGCCACTTGCGCAGCAGCCGCGGCGGGAAGTCCGGCTCCACCGGGTGCAGGTTCTGCGCCTGGATGACCCAGGTGCGCCGGCCCGACAGGAGGATGACGTCCTTGAGCGCGTAGCTCGCGTTGTCCGGGAAGAGCAGCTCGATGCGCGCGGTGGCGCCGTCCGGGCGGGACTCCAGATGAATCTGGGGCCGCACCGGCACCTCGGTGTTGATGAGCGCCGTGCCACGGTAGATGACGCGGCGGTGGCGCAAGAGCTCCAGCGCCTCGCTCAGCTCCTCGTCGGACAGGACCAGGCGCGAGTCATAGCGGTGCTCGTGGCGCGACAGCAGCATGAAGACGCGCTCGTCCGCGGGGGAGATGCGGCCCCCCGTCTGCAACAGGCGCTTGACGTGGATGGGGCCCTTCGTCTGCGCGTCCTGCCGGCGCACGTCGACGATCCACTGCCGCGTGCTGCCGTTCCCCGTGCTGGCGGCCGTGAGGCGGTAGAAGAATTCGTAGTCGGGCTGAGAAGACAGACCGAGCCAGCTCTCCACCTTGGCCAGGGCCGGGAGGCTGACCGGGTCGCCGCCCGACTGCATCGGCTCCACATGGGGCTCGTCATCGACGACGGCCTCCTTCGGCTCGGGAGCGGCGGCGACAGGCTCCGCCGGGCGAGGTGCGGGCGGTCCGGGCGGACGGAAGCGCGCGGCGTAGATGAGTGCCGCGGCCACCACGTGCTTGCAGTGGGGGCCTTCGACATTCCACGACGGGCAGGTACAGGTCGACGTGGCTCGGCCGTTACCCAGATGCAGGGCCGTCTGATACCGCTCGCCGGACGAACCGGCGACCTGGGCGCTGATGCGGTCCCCTTCACGATTGAGGCCGAAGACGCGGCGCGACTCCGCCACCTCTCGCCCCTGCTTGAAGGTCGCGGGTTGAACTTCGGCCTTCAGGGCACGGAGCCACTGGGTGTCCTGAGGCGGGAGGATCTCTCGAATATCGGCGGTGGATTGCACGGCTGGCACAGGCCCCAGGCTCCAAATCGCCGGGGAACCCGTTGAACTACCACAGCAACGAGGCTCCCGGTCGCGGGAAAAATCAATGCGTCCGCCAGCAGAGTCCGCCGCTGGCATCAAGCTGTGAGAGCATCAACCCCCGCCATGGCCCGGACCGTCCGCTTTCGCGCCTCCGAAACTCGCCCGCTCTTCGGGGAAGCGTCCGGCGCGCCGAGCCGACGCGCCGCCCCTCCCCCCAGAGGCGGGTCTCCCACCTGGGAGGCCATTTCGCGCGGGAACTGCTCCCGGCGGGCAGGGGTTCGTCGCCATGGAGACAGAGCAGGCGGCCGTCCGAGCCACCCGCCTCCCGGTCCTCCCCTTCCCCGCCCTACCGCTTTTCCTCCCCCGCTGGAGCGCACGCCATGAACCTGCCCGTCCCGAGCCTGACCGATACCACCCTCGTCGCCGACCTGAAGGCCCGGCTCCGGGACGTGCCGGACTTCCCCAAGCCCGGCATCGTCTTCAAGGACATCACCCCCGTGCTGGCGGACCCGCGCCTGTTCGGCCGCGTCGTCAACGCCATGTCGGCGCCCTTCCGGGGGCAGCACGTCACGAAGGTGGTGGGCGTGGAGGCCCGAGGCTTCCTGCTGGGTGCCCCCATCGCCCTGGCGCTCAACGTGGGCTTTGTGCCCGCGCGCAAGCCGGGGAAGCTGCCGCACCGCTCGGTGGTGGAGCGCTACTCGCTGGAGTACGGCTCCGACGGCGTGGAGATGCACGAGGACGCCATCCTCCAGGGCGAGCGCGTGCTCGTCGTGGATGACGTGCTGGCCACGGGAGGCACGGCGGAGGCCACCGCGAAGCTGGTGTCCCGGCTCGGCGGCGAGCTGGTGGGCTTCAGCTTCCTCCTCAGCCTGGACTTCCTCGAAGGCCCCAACCGGCTGGGGCGCGAGCGCGTGACGACGCTGCTGACCTTCTGAGCGGCGCTTGCAGACGGTGAAGCGCTCCGGCGGCTCCCGCCGGAGCGCGACGCCGCGCTGGGGCTACGGCACGGGCGGGGGGATGAGCGGCAAGCAACCCGGGTAAGCCGGCATGCAGTACGGGAGGTTCGGCCCGGGGCAACACACCTGTGAGCCGCTACACGTTCCGCTCGTCGAGCACTTCGGACGGCAGGGCGCCGAGGTCTGGGTCCGGTATTCATAGACGCAGGTACCGCCATTGCCACAGAGCGAACCCGAGGGAGCCCCCGGCAGACAGAGGCTGATGGCGCTCTCCTGGACGCCCAGGTCCTCGGAGACGGCCGTCTCCAGCTCCGTCCCACCGCAGCCCGCCAGCAGCACGGCGACCGCGAGCACACAGCTCCCCATGAGCGACTTCAGTTGCATGTGAATATCTCCTGCCGGGGTCATCCCGGGAAACGAAGCAGGATAATACGCGAAACATGAAATAACTGAGACAGCGGCCCTCCGCCCGGCCGGATTGGCCCCTGCCGTGTCGCCTGCTGACATGCAGGCCGGGCCTGCGCACCCTCCGACGAGAACCAACCGACGCTTCCACGGAGGGGACGACATGCCGAAAGTACACACCCGCGGCGGCGCCCGCATCCGCTACGACGACGTAGGCCAGGGCGAGCCCGCGCTCCTCTTCATCCCCGAGTGGTGCACTACCCGGGCGAGCTTCCAGAAGCTGCTTCCCCGCTGCTCCGCCTTCCGGCGCGTCTTGTCCGTGGACATTCGCGGGCACGGCGAGTCCGAAGGAGGCGGCGCCGACTTCGACAGCACCACGGTGCTGGAGGACCTGCTCGCCGTCATCGAGGCCAGCGGCGCGCGGCACATCGTCCCCGTGGCCATGTCCCACGCGGGCTGGTGGGCGCTGGAGTTGCGGCGGGCGTTGGGCCCCGCGCGGGTGCCGCGGATGGTGCTCTTGGACTGGATTGCCACGGAGCCCCGCCCGGCCTTCCTCCGCGCCGTGCGAGGACTCCAGACGGAGCGCTGGCGCGAGGTGCGAGACGGCCTGCTCCGGGGCTGGCTGAAGGGGCTCGACGACGACGCCATCCGCCGCTTCGTGCGCGATGACATGGGCGCGTTCGACGAGGCCATGTGGGCCCGCGCCGGGCGGGAGATTGACGCCGCCTACGCCCGCGAGCGCTCTCCACTGCGAGCGCTCGCGACGCTGGAGCCCATGCCGCTCACGATGCACCTGTATGCGCGGCCGGAGTCACACGACTACCTGGCGGCGCAGGTGGACTTCGGCGTGGAGCATCCGGGCTTCCACGTGCTGAAGCTCCCCGCCACCAGCCACTTCCCGGCGCTGGAGGTGCCGGACATGGTGGCCGCGGGCATCGAGGCGCTCGTCTCCGCGCGCGAGGTCGTCATCCACGCGGGCGCCGTTCCAGCCTGAGGCGGCGCGGGGGCTACCGCAACCCCAGGGCTTCCTTCATGCCATCGGTGCGCTCCCGGGCGCGCCACATGGCGATGCGCCGGAGTTCGGGTTCCACGGGCAGCGGCATCCACGCCAGGTACCGGGCACCGGCGTCGCCGTCCTTGAACTGCCCGCTCGCGACGACCGTCGTCCGGTGCTGGAAGGCCTCCTCCCAGGGGGCGCACCCCGACATGGAGAACTTCTGCACGGTGTCGTCCTTCGCTTGCGTCCAGGCGATGCAGGGGAATTCGGAGCAGTCCACCACCACCACGTCGAGCCCCATGCCGCACTCGTTGGCGGCACGGAAGGCCACGCGCTCGAAGCCCTTGGGCGTGAAGGGCTCGGGCAGTTCGGGCAGCTCGGGCGCGAAGGCGAGGGGCCGTTCTTCGGGCGCCGTGTCCTGCTCGGACCTGGGCTCGACCGAGGGAGGCGTGACCGGCTCCGGGAGCCTGCGAAGCACGGTGGCTTCACGTGCCACCGCCGACGCGGTCACGGACGCGTCCCGCTTCGGAGCCTCCAACGGACGAGGTGCGGGGCGCGCGGCGGGTGCGACAGCGGCGGAGGCCTGGACGGCGGCTTCCCCGGCCGGCACGGCCGGCACCTGCGACGTGACGGAATCACTGCTGAACCAGACCCCGGCGGAGAATGCCAAGGCCACGACGAGCCCCAGGAGCGCGAGGCGAAGCAGTTTCATGGCCACACCTCATTCATCGAGAATGAACTTCACGGGGTGCCCCGCCGCGCCGAAGTAGCCCGCGGGCACGTCCTTGCCGGGAACGAGCGTGAGCGCCGCTCCTTTCTTCTTGAGGACCGCGCGCTTCAGGGAGGCGGTCTCTCCCAGCAGCCCCACGGAGACCTCGTAGCTCCCAGAATCATTGCGAGTCGTCACCACGCGCAACATGCCCTTCCAGTCAGGCCAGCGCACATGGACCTCGTTTCCGGACTCGGCGCGGAGGGCGGTAGTCCCCCGGCCATCCTGCACCTTCAGGGCGACCATCTTCGCGTCGCAGGAAACAGGCGGGTCATTGGGGCCGCACGGCGGCGGCAGGGCCCCGGCATGCCCAGACAGAGGCCCACCATGACTCCCGTCAGCATCACCCCGCGGCAGCGGCGGGCGGTTCGTGTCATGCGCCCCACGCTAGCAGCGGCCCCCAGGGGCAGGTGGGGTTGACGCCCAGCTCTACCCTGCCTATAAGTTGGTCAACCAACCAATAAACAGGTCACCATGCCCCGTCCATCCAACACCGAGGAGCGCCGTCAGCAGATTGTCGCGGGCCTGCTGAAGGTCATGTCGGAGCGCGGCTACGAGCGCGCCTCCGTGGGTGAAATCGCGAAGGCGGCGGGGTTGAGCCCAGGGCTGGTGCACTACCACTTCAGCGGCAAGCAGGAGATTCTCCTCACGCTGGTGGAGCAGCTCGCGGCGCGGGCGCGGCAGCGGGTGGCGGCGCGGCTGGAGCGGGTGAAGGGCCCGGACGCCCGAGCTCGCGTGGAGGCCTTCGTGGAGGCCTTCCTCGCCACGGGCGACGACGCGGCACCAGCGGCCGTCGCGAGCTGGGTCACCATCAGCGCGGAGGCCATCCGTCAGCCCGAAGTCCAAGCCGTCTACGAGCAGGTGGTGCGCGCCGACCTGGAGCACCTGACGTCGCTCGTCGCCGCCGTGGTGGGGCGGCGCAAGGCGCCCGCGCTGGCGGCCGGGCTGTTCGCCGCCGTGCAGGGCTACTTCGTGCTCGCCGCCAGTGTCCCGGGGTTGGTCCCCGCGGGCTCCGCCGCCAGCACGGTGAAGCGCATGGCCGCGGGGCTGCTGGACTCGGCCGGCGCGAAGGAGGACGCATGAGGACGGCCACGAAGCTGGGGCTCCTCTCCAGCCTCTACCTGTCGCAGGGGCTCCCCTTCGGCTTCTTCACCCAGGCCCTGCCCGTGCTGCTGCGCCACCAGGGCCTGTCGTTGCCCTCCATCGGCCTGGCGCACCTGCTGGCGCTGCCCTGGGCGCTCAAGTTCCTCTGGGCCCCGCCCATGGACCGGCACGGCTCGGCGAGGTGGGGCCGGCGCCGCGGCTACATCCTGCCGCTGCAGTGCCTGTCGTCGGGGCTCCTGCTGGCGCTCGCGCTCCCTGAAGGCGGCATGGACACGCGGCTGCTGATGGCCGCGGTGCTGGGCATCAACCTCCTGGCCGCCACGCAGGACGTGGCCACCGACGGGCTGGCGGTGGAGTTGCTCGCGCCGTCCGAGCGCGGCTGGGGCAACGGCGTCCAGGTGGCGGCCTATCGCGTCGGGATGATTCTGGGCGGAGGCGTGATGCTCGCCGTCTTCGACGCGGTGGGCTGGCGCCCCACGTTCCTCGCGCTGGGCGCGCTGCTGCTCCTGGCCACCGTGCCCATCGCCCTCTTCCGCGAGCCCCCCACCGCGCCTCCGCCCGCGCAGAGCCTGGGCCTGTGGTGGTGGCTGAAGCGGCCAGGGGCCGGCGCGTGGCTCACGCTGCTCGTCGTCTACAAGGCGGGGGAAGCCCTGGCCACCGGGATGCTGCGCACCTTCCTGGTCGACGCGGGCCTGTCGCTGACGGCCATCGGCTGGATGCTCGGCGGCGTGGGCTTCACCGCGGGCCTGGTGGGCGCGCTGCTGGGAGGCGGCCTGGTGGTGCGGCTCGGGCGGCGGCGGGCGCTGCTCGTCTTCGGAGTCCTCCAGGCCGGCGCGGTGCTGCTGTACGCCCTGGTGGCCCATGGCGCCACGTCCCTGCCCCTGCTCACCCTCGTCTGCGGCGTCGAGCACGTGGCCAGCGGCATGGCCACCGCGGCCGTCTTCACCGCGATGATGGACGCCTGCCGGCCGGAGCACGCCGCCACGGACTACACCGTGCAGGCCTCCCTGGTGGTGCTGGCCACGGGCGCCGCCGCCGCGCTGAGTGGCTTCAGCGCCCAGGCCCTTGGCTACGCCGGCCACTTCATGCTGGCCGCGTTCCTGTGCGCGGCGGGCACGCTGTACGCCGCCCTCACCTTCCACCCGCCCCGGAGCCTGGCCTCCGAGGCCGCTCCCGAGGTGTCGTGATGACCATCGCCGTCTACGCCGGCAGCTTCGACCCCGTCACCGCCGGCCACATGTCCGTTGTCCGGCAGGCGGCCCGCCTCTTTGGCCACGTCGTCGTGGTGGTGGCCGTCAACCCGGACAAGGAGAGCCTGCTGTCCGCCGACGAGCGCGTGGCCCTCCTGCGCGAAGCCGTGGCGCACCATCCCAACGTCACCGTGGCCCGCACGCAGGGGCTCATCGTCGACTTCGCGCGGGACATCGGCGCCAGCGTCCTGCTGCGCGGCGTGCGCGGCGCCACGGACGCCCAGTTCGAGACGACGCTGGCGCAGAACAACCGCGCGCTGGCGCCCGAGCTGTCCACCCTCTTCCTTCCCGCCGAAGCCCACCTGGCCGAGGTGAGCAGCAGCGGACTCAAAGCGCGCGTGGCGCGCGGCGAGGACGTTTCCGCCTTCTGTCCACCGGCCGTCGCGGCGAAGCTTCGGGAGCGACTCGACCCTTCCCTCCGGAGCCTGCCTTGAGCCTGTCCTTCCTCACCCTTGGCATCGGCGACGCCTTCTCCGCCCTGCGCTATTCGTCCTGCTTCGCCGTGGAGGCGGAGGACCAGGTCCTGCTGGTGGACTGCCCGCACCCCATCCGGAAGATGATGCGCGAGGCGTCCGAGTCCTCCGGCGTGCCCCTGGACGCGGACCGCGTCAGCGCCGTGGCCCTCACCCACCTGCACGCGGACCACGCGTCGGGCCTGGAGAGCCTGGGCTACTTCTCCTTCTTCGTGCTGCAGCGGAAGCTGGAGGTGCTGGCCCACCCCGCCGTCGCGGACCGGCTGTGGGAGGGCAACCTGGCCGCGGGCATGGAGTGCCTCATCGAGCGACGCGGGGAGGCGCCGAACGACAAGCACTTCGAGGACTACTTCGACCACACGCCGCTCTCCACGGAGACCGCCGTGCGGCACGGGCCCTTCCTCATCGAGAGCCGGATGACGTACCACCACGTCCCCACCACCGCGCTGCGCATCCACGCGGGGGGGCGCTGCCTGGGGTACAGCGCGGACACCGCCTACGATGAGGGCCTCATCGACTGGCTCTCCAAGGCGGACCTCATCATCCACGAGACGAACTACGGCGTGCACACGCCCTACGAGAAGCTGGCGGCGCTGCCCGCCGAGCTGCGCGCCCGGATGCGGCTCATCCACTACCCGGATGACTTCGACACCAGCGCGAGCGTCATCGAACCACTCGCGCAGGGCCGGCGCTACAACGTCTGAGGCGCGAACAGACGCCCGGGAGACTCCACCCCGGGCGCCCGGCGCCGTCAGGCGCTACTGCGAGAAGATGACCAGCGAGTAGGGGCCGATGGCGAACGACGCGTTGTGCGACAGGCCGTCCTTCGCGCCGCTGTAGGCCACGGTGTCAATCGACGCCGTGTTGCCGAAGTCGCCCGAGTACCCGTTCCAGTCGCTGTTGAAGCGCGTGTACCACATGCCCCCGCGCGGGAAGCCGATGTTGTAGCTGGGGAAGTACGTGCCGCTGAAGTTGGCGACGATGACGACGTCATCCCCGGGCCCGCCGCTCTCCCAGCGGTGGTACGCAATCACCTTGCCGCTGTTGTTGACGTGGTGGACGTTGACGTTGCCGCCGCGCAGGCCGCGCGTGTTGTTGAACCAGTTGCGGCGCAGGCGGATGAGGTCGCGGTACAGCGTCCGGATGCCGCCGTAGGTGCTGTTCTTCCCCCAGTCCACCGGGTCCGTGTCCTGGAAGTAGCCGTCCTCGAGGAACTCCTGGCCCTGGAAGATCATCGGGATGCCGGGCGAGGTGAAGACGACGCCCGCCGCCAGCGTGGAGCGCTTCTTGGCGGCCCAGCTTCCCGCGTTGCCCGGCCAGATCTCCTCCGGGACGCGCGCCTTGCCGTTGGCCACCTCGTCGTGGCTCTCCGAGTAGATGACGCGCGCGGTGTGCCGCCCGCTGTAGCGCTGGGTGATGGCGGTGCGCACCGCGTTCATGTCACGGCCGCTGTCGTTCGGCGCGATGACCGCCGCGCGGATGGCGTGCACGAAGTCGCCGCCCCACTGCGAGTCGAAGTCCGCGCCGCCCGCGGTGTCGGACGAGGAGCCGTTGGTGATGGAGTCACCGCCGCCGAAGTCCTCGGCGATGCTGATCTTCCAGGGCTGCGTGGAGTTGATTTCCCGGTTGATGGAGCGGAACACGCGCCACGCGTCGGGGATGGCGGTGGCGTCGCTGCCATTCTGCGTGCGCATGTACTTGGTGGCGTCCCAGCGCAGACCGTCACCACGGAAGTTGTGGAGCAGGTTCATCATCGAGTCGCGGATGTACGCGCGCACCTCGGGGCGGCCGTAGTCCGGACGCGTGTCCCCCCACGGCGTGCTCTTGCGGGAGTCGTTGTAGAAGTACTCGCCGCCCGAGCCGAGGCAGTCGCCGCTGTAGCACCACATGGGCAGGTCGCTGGGGCCATAGTGGTTGTGCACCACGTCGAAGATGACGCCGATGCCGCGCATGTGCGCCTCGTCCACGAAGCGCTTCATGTCGTTGGGGTGGCCGTAGGCGCTCTCCGGCGCGAACGGGAAGGCCGCGTTGTAGCCCCAGGAGAAGTCACCGGCGAACTCGTACGCGGGCATGACCTTGACCATGTTCGCGCCCAAATCCCGGACGTGGTCGAGCCTGGCGATCGCGCTGTTCCAGTTGCCGGGGCCCCAGCCGGGCGAATCATTGAACGTGCCGACGTGCAGCTCGTAGATGATCATCTCGTTGAAGGCCGGCGTGCTGAACTGCTGCGCGTTCCACCAGTACTCGCCGTGGTCGTAGATGATGCTGGAGCCGGTGGAGTTCTCCTGCCACGCCGAGCGAGGGTCCGCCCGCCACGCGTCGCTGCCCCACTGGTTGCGGGTGATGAACTTGTACTTCTGGCCCTTCACCGCGCCCGCCACGTCGCCGGAGAAGTTGCCGTTGAACTCGTTGCCCAGCTCAATCCAGGTGCCCCAGCCATTGAAATCACCGGAGACGAACACCCGGCTCGCCAGCGGTGCCCAGGTCCGGAACGTGGTGCCCCCCGCATAGACGGTGGCGCCCATGCCGGGCCGCGTGGACGAGCTGAGCTGCTGGCTGATGACGGCCGTCTCTTCCGTCGAACCCTGCTGCGCTTCGAACGCGGACTCCCCGCAGCCGGCCATCAGACCGGCCAGCAGGAGCGCGCCCCACCTGTTGCAGTGCATCATGGATGACAACCTCCCTTGGTCAGGGAGCGTCCTAGCAACCGGCGTGAATCCAGCGCAAACGGCTCTACCCGGAATCTGTAACTTTCCACCATACCGAGTCGCGTTGGATGTATCAGTCGGGACACCCGGGTCGCTGTGTGACACGGCGCGTGAAGTCCCCGGTGCTCGCCATCCACGCCTGAGTGCGATAGGCCCCGCACGTTGCGCCCCACCCAGGGAGCGCGCTGGGGAGAGCGACGCACGATGACGAAGAAGACCGCGCTGGCCCGACGTGAGGCCCTGCTCGCGTTGGCCGCCGTCCTTGCCAGCGGATGCGCCACGAGCGCCCCTTCCCCTACACCCACGCAGCCCTCCGGCACGGTGCGCCTGACGCTCCTGCACCTGGCGGACGTCTATCAGGTGCAGGCCGTCGAGGGAGGACGGGGAGGGATGGCCCGCGCCGCCACGCTGCGCAAGCAGGTGCTTCGCGAGACGCCCCACGTCCTGACGGTGATGGGGGGCGACACGCTGTCTCCGTCCGTGGAGTCGCTGGTGGAGGTGGACGGCAAGGCGCTCAAGGGGCGGCACATGGTGGACGCGTGGAATGCGTTCGGCCTGGACTACGCGGTGCTGGGCAACCACGAGTTCGACTTCGGCGACGACGTGCTGCGCGAGCGCATCCGCGAGTCCCGCTTCACGTGGCTTGGGGCCAACGTGCGGGACGCGAAGTCGGGGGGGCTCTTCGCGGGCGTGCGGGCCTCCGCGGTGCGCGAGCTGGGTGGCATCCAGCTGGGCCTCTTCGGCGTGGTGCTCCAGGAGACGAAGGGCACCACCAAGGCCGGCAAGGACACGCTCTTCGGGGACGTCTGCGAGGCGGCCCAAGGCGCGGTGGCGAAGCTGCGCGAGGCCGGCGCCCAGGTGGTGGTGGCCCTCACCCACCTGACGGCGGACCAGGACCGGGCGCTCGCCCGCTGCGTCAGGGTGGACGCGGTGCTGGGGGGGCATGACCACGAGGCGCTGGAGGACCGAAGCACGGGCACGCCCATCTTCAAGGTAGCGGCGGACGCGGTGGACCTGGGCAGGCTCACGCTGGACGTGGACGCGGCGACGGCCACGGTGCGCCAGGTGACGTGGCAGACGCTGCCGGTGACGCGCCAGGTGCCGGAGGACGCGGCCTTCAACGCGGCGATGCAGCCCTACGCCGCGCTGTTCAACCGGCTGTCCGAGCGCGTGGGCCGCACCCCGGTGGCGCTGGAGGCGCGGTCCGCGCTGGTGCGCACGCAGGAGACGAACCTGGGCTCGTTCGTCGCGGATGCCTTCCGCGCGGCGGCCGGGGCGGACGTGGCGCTGGTCAACGCCGGGGCGCTGCGCGCGGACGCGGTGCTGCCCGCGGGCGGGGTGACGCGGCGGGATTTGCACGCCATCTTCCCCTACGCCGATGAGCTGGTGGTGCTGGAGGTGAAGGGCGACACGCTGCGCGCGGCGCTGGAGAACGGCGTCAGCCTCAGCCGCGAGGACTCACGCCCGGGCCGCTTTCCGCAGGTGTCCGGGCTGGCGTTCACCTTTGATTCGGACCGGCCCGCCGGACAGCGGGTGCTGGGCGTGAAGGTGGGCGGCAAGCCGCTGGACACCGCGGCCACGTACCGGCTGGCCACGCTGAGCTTCCTCGCCAGCGGCAAGGACGGCTACGACATGCTGAAGAACCAGCCGTCCACACCGGCCAGGGTGACGGGCAACTCGCCGCTGGACGTGCTGGCGGAGGCGTTCCGCACCGGCACGCCGTCACCGCATGCCCAGGCGGATGGCCGCATCTCCCGGCTTGGCACCGGCGCGCTGGCGCCTGACGCGCGTCAGCCGCGCGCGCCGCTGAAGTAGGACGGGCGCGGCGCTCAAGGCGCCGTCCAGCCTCGCACGCGATACACCGCGCGCCCCGCCAGCTCGCGCAGGGCGTCGGTGCTCAGGTTGAGCGCCCCTGCCCTCGGCAACCAGCTCATTCGCCGCAGCGGCGTCTTCGACGCCCGGGAGTCCACCGGCAACAGGTCCGGCCGCAGCCCCACCGCCGCGAAGCACCCCGCGGCGCGCGGCATGTGCGCGGCGCTCGTCACCAGCAGCAGGGACTTCCACCCGCGCTCCTGGATGATGCGCGCCGACTCCACCGCGTTCTCCCGCGTATTGCGGCTGCGCCCCTCCGTGACGATGCGCCCCTCCGGAATGCCCCACTGCTGGAGCTGCCGGCGCAGCACGTCCGCCTCCACCACCGCCTCGGGCCTCGGGTCCAGCGAACCGCCGGAGAGGAGCACCTGCCGCGCCCGGCCCTCGCGCAGCAGCTCGAAGCCCCGCAGCACCCGCTCCACCGCCGCGTTGTACTCCGGCACGCCGGTGCGCTCCGTGGCGGATGGATCCAACCCGCCCCCCAGGACGATGACGGCGTCATACGGGGTGCCCGGCTGGAAGGTCCGCGCCGCCCCCGCCTCCGTCGCCCGCATCAGCCCCATGGCCACCGGTTCAATGGAGAAGGCGTACAGCACGCCCCCGCCCAGCACGCTCAGCACCCGCGACAGCCGCTCACGGCGCCGCCGCAGCCCCCAGGCCGCCAGCCACAGCAGCAGCGCCCAGGAGAGCGGCGCCAGCAGCAGGTCCAACACCTTCGACAGGAACAGGAACACGGCGCCCGGCGCCCCTCAGCGCTCGCCCCAGTGGAGCTTCTGCCGGAGGATGGAGAAGTAGGCCACCTTCGGGTTGCGCACCAGGTTCACCCGGTTGGGCGAGCGCACCACCTCGATGCAGTCCCCGCCCTGGAGCCCGTGGCCCGTCTGCCCGTCAATGGTCAGGTACGTGTCCGCCGTCTCACTGCGCAGCGTCACCCGGATGGTCCGGTCCGCCGGCACGACGATGGAGCGCTGCGTGAGCGCATGCGAACAGATGGGCGACAGCACGGTGCAGTCCACGGACGGATGGACGATGGGCCCGCCCGCCGACAGCGAGTACGCCGTGGAGCCGGTGGGCGTGGCCAGGATGACGCCGTCCGACTTGTAGGTCGTAATCGGCACCCCGTCGATGGCCGTCTCGTGGTCCGCGATGCGCGCCAGCGCGCCCTTGTTGATGACCACGTCATTGAGGACCTCGTCCTCGATGAGCACCCTGCCGCCGCGCAGCAGCCGGCAGGTGAGCTTCATCCGGGAGTCCACCTGGGAGCGCCCCGCGAGCACCTGGTCCAGCATGGGGTACAGCTCTTCCACCGGGACTTCCGTCATGAAGCCCAGGCTGCCCAGGTTGACGCCCAGAATGGGGACCCCGCGGCCGCCCAGCAGGCGCGCCGCGTAGATGAGCGTGCCGTCACCGCCCAGCACCACCATCAGGTCCGCCCGGGCCACCAGCTCCCGGTCATCCACCCGCGGCCAGCCCAGCTCATGGGCCAGCGAGCGGTCCGCCAGCACCGTCAGGTGGGGGTACCGCTCACGGATTTGAGCCGCGAGCGCTGCCGCCTCGGGCTTGTCCCTCTTCGCGACGATTGCCAGGGTCTGCACGCAACCCCGTCTTCTAGTCCAGGAGGGCCCCGGGCGGGCATTGGAAACGCCCGGGTGCCCGCCGGCTGACACACGTCAGGACGCGGCTTCCAGCGCCTCGCCGTCGTCCTGGGAGGCCACGCGGGGCTTCATGGACCGGCCGGCCACCTCGTACTGCTTGAGCAGACGGCGGAAGTTGGAGCGGTCCACGCCCGCCGCGCGCGCGGCGCTGGAGACGTTCTGGTTGTTCTTCTCCAGCAGCGCGGACAGGTACCGGCGCTCGAAGGCGCGCATCGCCAGCCGCTTGGCCTGGGCGTAGGGCAGGTGTGCCAGGCTGAACACCTCCACCGTGGAGTCCGGCTGGGGCGCGGACTGGAAGCCCGGCGGCAGGTCCTCCACGTCGATGACCTCGTTGCCCGTCAGCACCACCGCGCGCTCGATGACGTTCTCCAGCTCGCGCACGTTGCCCGTCCACCGGTTGCAGGTGAGGGCCTCCATGGCGCGCGGGGAGATGCCCGTCACCTTCTTGTCCGCCTTGGAGGCGTAGACCTTCAGGAAGTGGTGCGCCAGCAGGGGCACGTCCTCGGGCCTGTCCCGCAGGGGCGGCAGGTCGATGGTGATGACATTGAGGCGGTAGAAGAGGTCCTCGCGGAACTTGCCCTGCTCCTTGGCGCGGGACAGGTCCACGTGGGTGGCGGCGATGACGCGCACGTCCACCTTCACCGGCTCGTTGGCGCCCACGCGTTTGACTTCACCCTCCTGGAGCACGCGCAGCAGGCGGACCTGGGTGGCCGGGGGCACGTCGCCAATTTCATCCAGGAAGATGGTGCCGCCGTCGGCCGCCTCGAAGAGGCCCTTCTTGTTGCCGGTGGCGCCAGTGAAGCTGCCCTTCACGTGGCCGAAGAGCTCGCTCTCCAGCAGCGTCTCCGTCAGCGCCGAACAGTTGACGGCCACGAAGGGCTTGTCCTTGCGCGCGCTGCGGTAGTGGATGGCGCGGGCCACCAGCTCCTTGCCGGTGCCGCTCTCACCCTGGATGAGCACCGTGGCCGTGGAGTGGCTCACCGTCTCCACCAGCTTGAAGACGGAGCGCATCTGCGTGGACTGGCCGATGAGGTCCTCGAACTGGCTGCGGACCGTGAGGGCCTCCTCCAGCGCGCGGGTGCGGTCCTTGAGCGCCTTGCGCTCGGCCGCCTTGGCCACCGTGAGGCTGACCTCGTCGATGTTCTCGAAGGGCTTGGTGAGGTAGTCGTACGCGCCCGCCTTCACCGCCTCCACCGCCGTCTCCACGGTGGCGAAGGCCGTCATCATGATGACCTCCACGTCCGGGCGGTCGGCCTTGATGCCGCGCAAGAGGTCCATGCCGGACAGGTTGGGCATCTTGATGTCGAGGACGACCACGTCGATGGTGGGGTCCTTGGCCGCCGTCAGGCCCTCCACCGCGTCGTCAATGGCCACCACCGGGTGGCCCTCGCGCTGGAGAATCTGCGTCACGGCCTTGAGGACGACGGAGTCGTCATCCACGACGAGGACTTTGGCGCGCTTGACTTGGTTCACGGCAACCTCTCCAACTGCAGGGGGATGGGCAGAAAAACGGTGAAGCAGGAGCCTTCGCCGACCTGGGTGTCCACGTGGAAGCTGCCCGCGTGGTCCTGGACGATGCGGTAGGCAATGGAGAGCCCCAGGCCGGTGCCTTCACCCGGGGCCTTGGTGGTGAACGACGGCTCGAAGATGCGAGGCAGGTGCTTCTGCTCGATGCCCGTGCCGGTGTCCGTCACCGCGAAGAAGCAGCGGTCGCCTTCGCGACCCGTCACCAGCTTCAGCTTGCCCTCACGCGTGGGCAGCGACTGGAGGCCGTTCTGCAGCAGGTTGAGCACCACCTGCGCGAGCTGGCCGGGATCGCCGTACACCTGGGGCAGGCCGTCCGCGAGCCCCAGCGACAGCTCCACCGTGGGCATGGACTTGAGCTGCGCGCGGAACAGCACCGCCGCGTCCTCCACGCACTTGGAGAGGTCGAAGGGCCGCCGGTCCTCCACGCGGCTGTGGCGGCTGAACTTGAGCAGGCTCTCCACGATGCGCTTGCAGCGCAGCGCGCTCTCCTCGATGAGGCCCAGCGACTCCAGGTCCGCCTTGCTGCGGCCCGCGTCACGCGACATCAGCTGCGCGAAGGCGAGGATGCCGCCCAGCGGGTTGTTGATTTCGTGCGCCACCCCGCCGGCGAGCTGGCCCACCGCGGCCATCTTCTCCGTCTCGATGAGCCGCCGCGTCATCGACTGCTCCTCGGTGACGTCCCGGTAGGTGCAGACGACGCGCTCGTCCCCCGTCATGGGGTAGGCGGCCACCACGAAGGTGCGCCCACCCTGGCGGACCTCACCGCGCGCGCCCTTGCCGCTCTCCACCGCCGCCGGCAGCGGGCAGCCCGTGCAGGGCTCGTTGCGGCCGAAGAGGTAGCGGTAGCACGTCGTGTCGGAGGGAATCTCCTCGATGGAGCGCCCCGCCACGTCCGCGTACGCGAGGTTCGCCCGCCGCACCGCGAAGTCCCGCGCGCGCACCACGCACAGCGGCGTCTCCATGCAGTCGAAGGACAGCTCCCACTCGCGCTTGGCCTGGCTGAGCATGCGCGTGCGCTGGGCGACGCGCTCCTCCAGGTCCGCGTTGAGCAGCTTCAGCTCCGCGTTCTGCGCCTGCGTCACCGTGTAGAGCCGCTCGTTCTCCGCCTGGAGCGCGTACTGCTCGAAGGCGCTCTTCACCGTCAGCACCAGGTGGCTGTCGTTCCAGGGCTTGGAGATGAAGCGGAAGATCTCCGACCGGTTGATGGCCTCTTCGATGGCCTGCTGGTCCGCCTGGCCCGTCAGCATGATGCGCTGGGCCCGCGGCTCCTGCTGCTTCACCCGGGTCAGGAAATCGACGCCATTCATCCCCGGCATGCGGAAATCGGAGATGACGACCTCGGGGTGGAACGCCTCCACCGCCCGCAGGCCCTGCTCGGCGTCCGTCGCCGTCTCGATGTCCCAGTCACCGCGGCGCAGCACCCGGCGGATGGACTTGAGGATGTTCTCCTCGTCGTCGACCAGGAGCAGCCGCCCTCGTGGCGATTCGGCCGGCTGGCCGTGGACATGTGCGGCTTGAGAACCCATGAATTGTTTCCGCCCCTGGACAAGTGCAATGGCCCTGCCAGCAGGAACTCCCTGCCCAACAGTCTGGAATCACGGGCCTTGACATTTCCCTGGCGCGAAACAACAACGGGTCTCATTGGACCCATCCCCACCAAATGGGTCAATATGGACCCCGGGTCTTTGACCCGGGCTAGGTTCCGAGCGGACCGACCGGGAGCTGGGGATGGAGGCAGATGCGATCCCTGCCATCCCGTTTGGCCTGGTAGAGGGCCTCGTCGGCCGTCAGGAGCAGCTGCTCCGGGGTGAGGACGGTGCGGTGAGGGAAGCTGGAAACCCCAAATGAGGCGGTGACTTGCAGGCCGTCCTCCACCTCCAGCCGCAGGGCGCGGAGCTCGCGGCGGACACGCTCGGCGACGGTGAGCGCCCCGGTGAGGTGGGTGCGGGGCAGCAGCACCGCGAACTCCTCTCCGCCATAGCGGGCCACCAGGTCCGTCTCGCGCACGCCCCGGGTGAGCGCGGCGGCCACCTCGCGCAGCACGCCGTCGCCCGCGGAGTGGCCGTACTTGTCGTTGATTTCCTTGAAGTAATCCAAGTCCAGCAGGATGAGCGCCAGGGCGTCGTCGTAACGCTGGGCGCGGCGGAACTCCTCCCTCAGCCGCTCCTGGAAATGCCGGTGGTTGTGGACGCCCGTGAGGCCGTCCGTCGACGACAGCCGCTGCAGCTCGCTCACCTGGGCGGCGAGCGCCTCCATCCGGGTCTGCGCGGACAGGGCGCGATGCACCCGGGCCACCAGTTCATCCGGCGCCCATGGGTCAAACATGACTTCAGCACCACGACGAAGGGCCTCCAGCCAGAGGTTCCTGGGCTCGGGTGGGGTCAGGAGCACCACGGGGGGACCCACCAGGCCTTCCCCGGGTATCAGGCGTTCGAGCAGGTCCAGGCTGGCCTGGGCGTCCGCGCCCGGGCAGAGCACCACCAGCGAGACCTCCCGCGCCAACCTCGGCACCTCCGGGCCGTGGGCGGTGATTCGGAGGGCGAACTCCTCCGGGCCCAGCGCGCGGGCCAACCGAGGCAACGTCGACTGCGAGTCGTCCACTACCAGCAGGGTGAAGGGCCTGGAGTTCACAGTGTCCCCGCAAAATGATGATTTCACGGTAGCACAGGCCTGCGGCGGAGTGCGACCCCTGCCATTGGATAAAAACAGGATTCTCTGCTAGCGAGCCGCCAACTCCGCAGGTCCGTCCGCCGAGGTCCCCCGTGGCCCAATACCCGAGCATCAGCCTGTTCTTCCCGGCCTGGAACGAAGAGGACTACGTCGAGCGTGCCGTCAGCCGGGCGCTGGAGGTCCTCCCGGCGCTGACGGACGACTTCGAAATCATCGTCGTCAACGACGCGTCCACGGACCGCACCCGTGACGTCTGTGAGGCGCTGGCCCTGAAGGTTCCCCAGCTTCGTGTCATCCACCACCCCGTGAATCTGAAGCTGGGTGGCGCCATGCGCACGGGGCTGGCGGCGTCGACGAAGGACATCGTCGTGTACTCCGATGTGGACCTGCCCTGGGACATGCGCGAGCTGGAGCGGGCGCTGCACCTGATGTCGTACCTGGAGGCGGACATGATTTGCGCCTTCCGGTTCGACCGCACGAGCGAGGGCCCCAAGCGCATCGTCTACTCGTTCGTCTACAACCTGCTCATCCGGTCGCTGTTCGACATCCAAATCAAGGACGTCAACTTCAGCTTCAAGGTGATGCACCGCCGCGTGCTGGAGGCCATGGAGCTGCACAGCCAGGGCTCCTTCATCGACGCGGAGCTCGTGGTGAAGGCCATCCGCCAGGGCTTCCGCGTGTTCCAGATGGGCGTGGACTACTTCCCGCGCACGCGCGGCGTGTCCACGCTGGCCTCGCCCTCCGTCATCGCGAAGATGGTGCGCGAGCTGATGCGGCTCTACCCGAAGATGCGCGCGCCGCAGCCGCCGGTACATCCGGTGCGCCTGCCACCCTCCGTTCAGCAGCTCCACGCGGCGGCGCCGGGCCGCGCGGCGCGAGGCTGAGCCCTTCGCATGACGCGCCCCCTCACGCGCCTGGTGGTGAACGCGGACGACCTGGGGCTCCACGCCTCACTGGACGCGGGCATCCTCCGCGCGCACCGCGACGGCATCGTCACCAGCGCCACGCTGCTGGCCACGGGCCCCACCGCGCCCGAGGCCGCCGCCCGCGCGAAGGAGGCGCGGCTCGCGGTGGGACTGCATCTGGCGCTCTCCACGCGGCTGCCTCCCGCGGCGCCCGCGCATGAGGTGCCCACGGTGGCGCCGGACGGCCGGATGCGGGGCGGCTGGGCCGACTTCGCTCGCGCGTGGCTCACCGGACAGGTGCGCCGGGACGAGCTGGCGCGCGAGCTCTCCGCGCAGCTTCAGCGGGCCCGCGCGCTGGGCGTGGCGGTGGACCACCTGGACGGGCACCAGCACCTGCACCTGCTGCCCGGAGTGCGGCCCCTGGTGGAGGAGCTGGCCGCGCGCGAAGGGCTGCCCCTGCGCTGGCCGGACGCGCTCCCCCGCCCTCGCTGGTTGAAGGCGCCGGGCCCCGCGCTGAAGGCCACGGTGCTGGCCGTGCTCGCACACGCCGCGCCTCGGGCGCCCCAGGGCGTGCGCCGGGTGAGCGCGGGCGGCGTCTTCGAGGCGGGGATGCTGGACGAGGCCGCCCTGCTCGCGGTGGTGGACGCGCTGCCCGCGGGCGACTTCGAGCTGGGGTGTCACCCGGGTGAAGGCACGCCGCACGTCTCCGAAGACCCGGCGTGGCGCTACGGCTGGGAAGCGGAGCTGGCTGCATTGACCAGCACGCGCGTCGCGTCGCGGCTACGTGAGCGCGGCATCGAGCTTCACAGCTATGGGACGCTGTTCTCCGCCTCGGCCGAAGAGTGACAGCGCGGCGTTCAGCGCCACGGCGATGAAACGGTGCACTCCGCCTCATCGCGCAGCGCAGGTGAGCGGAGCGCCGGAGTCGCCGCAGCAGGTGAACCATCCGCTCCGGGGGGAGCCGGTCCCTTGGCTCGCTGTTCGGAAATGTCGGGGGTTTGCGCCGCGAAATCTCCCGACATTTCCGAACAGCGAGCTCCTGAGGTGCGCTCCTCCTCGCCCCGAGGAACAAGGCGCGGCGGCGCCCAGCCTCACAGCTACGGCGCCCTGCCCTCCGCCACGTAGAGGACGTGCGGCGTGGTGTAGCCCTGGCCCAGGTCCACCACCTCACGCACCTCGAAGCCCGCGTCCTCCAGGCAGCGCGTCATCTCCGCGCGAGGCTTCAGCGCCATGCCGCCGCTGGCCTTCGTTCGGCCCAGCAGCGACACCATCACCCACTCCTGCGCCAGCGCCTTGCGGTGCTTCCAGGAGCCGTCTCCCTCCACCTCCTTGAGCAGCAGCCGCCCGCCGGGCTTCAGCAGGCCCCGCACGGTGGAGAGGAACCCGGGCCACCGAGACTCCGGCAGCAGGTACAGCACATCGCACACCACCGCCGCGTCGAAGCGGCCGGGAGCGCCCCGAGCCAGCGTCTCCTCCACGGTGCCTTCCTCGATGCGCACGTTGGGCTGGCCCGCGAGCGCCCGCCGAGCCCAGGCCACCTTGCGCGAGTCCGGGTCCACGCCATGCACGATGCGGCCCGAGTCCTCCAGGGCCAGCAGCGCGGACAGCAGCCCATGCCCACAGCCGATGTCCGCCACGGTGCCGCCCGGCGTGCGCGCGGCCATGGCCAGCAGCGGCGCGGAGAAGGCCCGCGCGTGGACGTGGAAGCGCTCGGCGACGGGCAGCCCGTCGTAGCGAAGGAGGGCCTGTTCGAGGAGTGCGCTCATGAGACGTAGTAGTCCGCGCCGAAGGCCCACGAGAGGACGAGCAGCGACGCGGCGCCCACCGCCAGCGCCCCGCGCAGCAGCAAGGGCCGCTCGCGCAGCAGCATCGCCGCGGTGAGGAAGACGGGGAAGGCGGACAGCAGGTAGCGCCCCATGCCCATGAAGTCCTTGGTGGACCACGCGGGCAGCCCGACGATGGCCAGCACGTAGACGGCGTAGCCCCACCCCAGCAGCTTGCGCGTGGGCCACACCAGCGCCAGCGCCAGCACCGTGAAGAAGGCATGCGCGGCCAGCCGGAGGGCCTCGCGCTTGTCCTGCGGCGCCAGCACGACGCGCTCGAACCAGCTCACCTTCAGCCACGTGTGCCAGCCGGGAATCTGCTCCCAGCCGGGCGCCCCCTGCACCTTCACGAAGGCCACAGGGTCACCGAACTGGTGCCACAGGAAGAGCATGTACGCGCCGAAGCCCAGGCCCGACAGCACCGGCAAGAAGTCCACCGCGCTCCACTTCTCACCTCGCGCGTGCTTCCACTCCAGGCGGCGCACCAGCAGGCCCAGCACCACCGCGGGCGCCACGGGCCGGGCCGCGGTGGCCACCGCCGCGACGAGGATGGCGGGCCCCAGGTGCCCACGCTCCAGCAGCAGGAAGGCCGCCACCACCAGCAGGACGAACAGCGCGTCCGAATACATGGCGCCGTAGAAGAAGAGCGTGAAGGGGTAGCAGGCCATCAGCAGCCCGGCCTTCAGCGCCGTGGCCTCGTCCGTCAGCTTGCGCGCCCAGACGGTGAAGAGCACCAGCGCCAGCGGGCCGCACAGCAGCGTGATGAACACGCCGGACTGGTACACGTTGGGCCCCAGCGACTCCACCGCGCGGATGAGCAGCGGGTACAGCGGGAAGAACGCCACCGAGCTCTGCTGCCCCGGGACGAACTGGTAGCCCTCCTGGGCAATCCGCATGTACCAGCTGGAATCCCAGGCCACCCAGCCCATGGTGAAGTACTCGTCGAGCCGGACGACGGGGTTGTCGGGGTCCTTGTGGAAGAAGCGCCAGGCCCCGGCGGTGGCGGCTGCGCCACAGGCCACGACTGCCGACAGGACGACGAGGGCGATGGTGCGGGACGCGGAGCGTGCCATTCGGCCCGGGAGGCTCGGGCCAGTGACGGCCTCCGGTCAAGCCCGGGAGCCCCTGATATGTGGAGCTCCCGGGTGCGGTCACTGGAATGACTCAGCGCGGGTAGAACGTCTTGCCCGCCTTCACCAACTCCACCAGATGCGGCGCGGGGGCGAAACGCTCCCCGAGCTTGTCGTGGTAGTGCTCCAGCTTGCGCAGCACCTCGGCGGGGCCGCGGCTGTCCACGTAGTGGAAGGGGCCACCGAGGAACGGCGGGAAGCCCAGGCCGAAGATGGCGCCCACGTCGCCGTCACGCGCGCTGCGGAGGATGCCCTCGCCCAGGCAGCGGATGGCCTCGTTGACCATCTGCAGCACCACGCGCTCCGCCATCTCCGCGCGGTCGAAGGAGCGGCGCTCCGTGCCGTGCGGCAACAGGGCGTAGATGGAGCTGTCCACCTCCTGCTTCTTCCCGTCCTCGTACAGGTAGAAGCCCTTCTGCGTCTTGCGGCCCAGGCGGCCGTCGGCCACGACCTTCTCCAGGGCCTTGGGCGCCGCCATGCGCTTGCCGAAGGCGGCCTCCATGATGGGGCCCACCTTCTGCGCCACGTCGATGCCCACCTCGTCCAGGAGGGTAATCGGGCCCACGGGGAAGCCGAACTCGACCAGCGCCCGGTCCAGCTCCGCGATGTCCGCGCCTTCCGCCAGCAGGTACGCCGCCTCATTCATGTACGGCGCGAGGATGCGCGAGGTGTAGAAGCCCGGCCCGTCGTTGACGACGATGACCGTCTTGCCCTGCTTGCGCCCCACCTCCACGCAGGTGGCCGTCACCCAGTCCGCGGTGCCCGCGTGGGTGATGACCTCCAGCAGCGGCATCTTGTGGACCGGGCTGAAGTAATGCATGCCGATGACTTGCGCCGGCCGGCGGCTGCCCTTGGCCAGCTCCGTAATCGGGATGCTGGAGGTGTTGGACGCGAAGATGGTCTGGTCGCCGGTGACGGCCTCCACCTCCGCGATGATGCGGTGCTTGAGCTTGAGGTCCTCGAACACCGCCTCGATGACCAGGTCCGCCGACTTGAAGCCGGCGTAGTCCGTGCCCGCCGTCACCAGGGCCGACTTCGCAGTGGCATCGCGGCGGGTGAGCGAGCGCCGCTTCACGCGCTCATCCAGGATGGACTGCACCTGCTTCATGGCCCGGCCCACGCCCGCGTCGTCCTTGTCCTTCACGCGCACGGGCACGCCCTGGAGCGCGCTGGTGACATAGGCGATGCCGCCGCCCATCAGCCCGCCGCCCAGCACCGCCACCTTCTTCACCTCGCGCGGCTTCGCGTCGGGGTTGGCGGTGCCGTTCTCCTTCTTCAGCGCCGTGGTGGCGAAGAAGATTTCAACCAGCCGCTTGGAGACGTCCGACACCACCAGCTCGCCAAAGGCCTTCGCCTCCGCCTCCTGGCCCGCCTTGTGCCCGGACTCCAGGCCCACGCGCACGACTTGAAGCGCCTTCTCCGGCGCGGGGAACTTGCCGCGCGTCTTCTTCAGGAGCTGCTTGCGCGCCTGGTCGAAGAGGACCTTGCGGCCCAGCGGGTTGTCCTCCAGCGCCACCTCCGCCCACAGCTCCTTGTTGGCCAGGCCCTGGATGAAGCCCGCCAGCCCCTTCGCCTTGCCACTCGCGGCCACGCCCTTGAAGCCCTGGCCGTGACGGCGGTCCACCTTCAGCTTACCTTCGGCCAGCTCCTTCGCGCGCCGCACGGCGATGGCGCGGAGGATGGGCGCCGGCACCACTTCATCCACCACGCCCAGCTTCTTCGCCTTCGCCGGCTTGAGGCTCTTGCCGGTGAGGATGAGGTCCAGCGCCGCCTGCACGCCAATCAGCGCCGGCAGCCGCTGGGTGCCGCCCGCGCCCGGAATCAGGCCCAGCTGCACCTCCGGCAGGCCCAGCGACGTCTTCGGGCTGTCGGTGGCGATGCGGTAGTCACACGCCAGCGCCCACTCCAGGCCGCCGCCCAGACAGGCGCCGTGGATGGCCGCGACGACGGGCTTGGGGAAGGCGTCCAGCTTGTCGAAGCCCTCCTGTCCGTTGCGGCTGATGGCGGTGGCCTCCTCCGCCGTCTTGATGGTCTGCAGGAAGTCGATCTTCGCCCCGGCGACGAACGAGTCCTTCTTGCCGGACGTGAAGACGACGGCCTTCACCTCGGGCTCTCGCTCCGCGCGCGTCATGACGCGCAGGAAGGCCTCGCCCGTCTCCGGCGACAGCGTATTCACCGGGGAGTCCGGCAAATCGAAGGTGATGACGGCGACGCCGTCCTCCACCTGGTACGAGAAGCCCTGCTTCACCTCGAGCTCTTCCGCCTTGGTGGCCATCACGCACGCTCCAGGATGACGACGGCGCCCAGGCCGCCCGCCGCGCAGACGGTGCACATCACCGTGTTCTTGTTCCGACGCTTCAGCTCATTGAGGGCCTGGGTGACGATGCGCGCCCCCGTGGCCCCGAAGGGATGGCCAATGGCGATGGAGCCGCCCGTCACATTCAGCCGCTCGCGGTCGACTTCGCCCACCGGCGCGCTCCAGCCCGCCTTCTTCGCGAAGGCCGGGGACGCCAGCGCCTGGAGGTTGCTGGCCACCTGCGCGGCGAAGGCCTCGTGCATCTCCACCAGGTCGATGTCCGAAAGCTTCATGCCCGCGCGCTTGAGCGCCGTGGGCACCGCGTAGGCCGGACCCTGGAGCAGCTGGTCCCCCGGGTCCGTGGCGGCGTAGGCGTGGCTGCGCAGGAAGCCCAGCGGCTCGTAGCCCAGCGCGCGCGCCTTCTCCTCGCTCATCAGCAGCAGCGCCGCGGCGCCGTCCGTCAGCGGCGACGCGTTGCCCGCCGTAATCGTGCCGTACTTGCGGTCGAACGCTGGCCGGAGCTGGCCCAGCGCCTCCAGGCTGGCGTCCTCACGGACGATGTTGTCGCGCTCCGCCGTCTTGTCGAACTTCGGCGGCACGACGACGTGCATGACCTCGTTGTCGAACAGGCCGTCCTTCCACGCCTTGGCCGCGTTGCGGTGCGAGTTGAAGGCGATGCGGTCCTGCTCCTCGCGGGAGATGCCGTTCTCCTTGGCCATCTTCTCCGCGCTCTCCCCCATCGTCATGCCGGTGGAGTACTCGGCGATGGCCGGGGGCACCGGCAGCAAGTCCTTGGCCTTGAGGCGCTGGAAGGGCTTGAGCTTGTCCGGCAGCGAGCGCCCCTTGGACGCCGCCACCAGCGCGTGGGCCAGCGGCCGGCTGGTGAAAATCGGCGCGTCCGACATGGACTCGGTGCCGCCGGCGATGATGACGTCCGCCTCGCCCATGGCAATCGCGTTGGCCGCCGTCGTCATCGCCTGGATGGACGTGGCGCACGCGCGCGACACCGTGAAGGCGTCAATCGTCTTCGGCAGCCCCGCCGCGATGACGACCTCGCGGGCAATGGACGGCGCCGTCAACGTGGGGATGACCTGACCGAACACCACCTGGTCGATGACGTTCGGGTCCAGGTCCGTCTTCTGCACCAGCTCCTGGACCACCAGGCGGCCCAAATCCAGCGCCGTCAGCCCCGAGAAGACGGAGCCCGCCTTGACGAACGGGGTCCGCAGGCCGCGGACGATGGCCACCCTTCGGGGGCCGTTGCGCTTCTCGCTTGCCATGTGTGCCTCACCTCCAGCGACGTCGGGAGGTGGGCATCTAACGAGCGGCAATGCGCCGCGTCAATCGTCCGTTGATTCAAAAATCAATCGGTTGACACTCCCTACGGGGCTGCCCGCGGGGGGTGAAAGCGACCCTACGGCCCCAGCGTGCCCTGGCGCAGCGCCACGCCGTGGCGGTGGACGGCCTCCACCAGGAACTTCGCGGACTCGGGGTCCGTGGGCGGGAGGATGCCGTGGCCCAGGTTGAAGATGTGCCCCTCGGGGCCCGCGCGGCGGAGGATGTCCTTCACGCGGCCGTCCAGCTCCTCGCGGGGGAGGAACAGGTGCAGCGGGTCCAGGTTGCCCTGCACCGCCACGTCCGGCCCCAGCACCTTCCGGCCCTCGTCCATGGGCAGCGTCCAGTCCAGGCCCACCACGTCCGCACCGGTGCTCTTGAGCAGCGACAGGTGCGTGGACATGCCCACGCCGAAGACGATGACGGGCACGCCGGTGGCCTTCAGCTCGGACACCATGCGCTTGAGGTACGGCATGCAGAAGCGCTCGTAGTCCCACGGCGACAGCTCGCCGCCCCACGAGTCGAAAATCTGGACGATGCTCGCGCCCGCCTCCACCTGCATCTTCAGGTAGGGGATGAGCGTGTCGGTGAGCTTGCCGAAGAGGCGGTGCGCCAGCTCGGGCTGCTCGAACATCAGCCGCTTGATGAGGATGTAGCTCTTGGAGCCGCCGCCCTCCACCATGTACGCGGCCAGCGTGAAGGGCGCGCCCGCGAAGCCGATGACGGGCACGGCGTCATGGAGCGCCTTGCGCGTGCGGCGGATGGCCTCGGCCACGAAGCCGGTGCCCTCCACGGGGTCCGGCACGCCCAGCTTGTCGATGTCCGCCGCGGAGCGCACGGGGTTGGGGAAGTGCGGCCCCTTGTCCCCCAACTCCAGGGTGATGCCCATGGCCTCCACGGGGATGAGGATGTCGGAGAAGATGATGGCCGCGTCCACGCCCAGGCGTGTCACCGGCTGGACGGTGACCTCCGCCGCCAGGTCCGGGTGCTTGCACAAATCCAGGAAGGCGATGTTGCCGCGGATGGCCCGGTACTCGGGCAGGTAGCGGCCGGCCTGGCGCATCAGCCATACCGGCGTCGTGTCAGTGGGCTGGCGGCGCGCCGCGCGGAGGAGTCGGTCGTTCACTTCGGACCTCGGAGGTGGGCCCCGCTCCAGGCGGGGCGAAAGGAAGCAGGTGCGGTCAGCGCCGGCTCCACGCCAAGGTCTGGCGCAGCGGCCCGGTGCCTTCGTCCACGAACAACAAGCGGTTGGCGCCGTCCTCCCAGTCGAGCGTGCCCTGGGAGCCGTCGCGCAGGAGCTTGTACTCGAAGATGGCGCCAACGGGCAGCGACAGCGCGAAGCCGTCAGGCCCTGGACGAAGCGAGCGCTCGGGCTTCCACCCGCCCAGCTCCGGCCCGCTGCCCACCAGCCGCACCGCCGGGTCCTCCACTGCCAGCTCCACCGTGCGCCGCGTGCCCATCCCCCGCCACCGCAGGCCCGCGAGCTTCGCCGCCGTGGCGAAGCCGCCCGCCGTCTGGGGCGTCAGCCGCGCCAGGGCCACCTCTCCAGCGGGCACACGCACAGAGCCCACCTCTCCGGCGGCCAGCGGCGGCGCCAGGGCCAGCGGCTCCAGCTTCGAGCCAGCCAGCCCGTCCGGCAGCGGCACGTCCACGGCGCTGTCACGGGTATTCACGGCGATGACGACGGCCTCGTCGGCGGTGACGCGCGCGTAGGCGAAGAGGTCCTCCCGGGCGGCGAGCATCAACGTCTCGCCGCGCTGGAGGGCCTCACTGCCACGACGCAACGCCAGCAGCCCGCCAATCCATGCGCGCAGCGGGTGGTTCGTGAAGCGCATGTCGCCTCGGTTCTCCGGCTCCTTCGCGCCCGTCAGGCCCTCCTCGGTGCCGTAGGTGAGCGCCGGCACGCCGCGCGCGGTGAGCTGCACCGCCAGCGCCCGCTTCACCCGCTCCACGTCGCCGCCGCACTCACTCATGACCCGGGGCAGGTCGTGGTTGTCCACCATCGTCACCAGCGAGCCCGGCGCCGGGTACAGCCGGTCGTTGAAGAGGATGGCGCCCAGGTGCGACGGGGAGCGGTCCCTGCAGAAGACGTCCACCAGCGCGAAGGCCAGCGGGAAGTCGAACATCGTCCCGAAGCGACCTTCCTTCATCGTGTCCGACAGCAGCACCGGGTCGCCGTCCAGCATCTCCCCCAGCAGCAGGAAGCCCGGCCCCGCGTGCTGGCGAAGGTCGTCGTTGTAGCGAGCCCAGAAGGAGGTGGGCATGTGCTTCACCGCGTCCAGCCGGAAGCCCGCGGGCTTGAGCACGTCCACCCACCGGCGCGAATGCGCCAGCAGGTGCGCGTACACCTCTTCCTTCTCCACGGCGAGGTCCGGCAGGCCGTGCACGTCCCCCATCACCAGCTCGCGCGAGTCGCTCCAGTCCTTGATGGGCCCCAGGCCGTGGAACCAGTCGGGCCGCTCACGCGACAGGCGCGTCTCCGGCCCCACGTGGTTGAGCACCACGTCCAGCACCAGCCGCATGTCCCGGCGGCGCAGCTCCGCCGACAGCGTCTTCAGCAGCGCCTCGTCGCCGAAGCGCGGCTCCACCCGGCCGAAGTCCTCCACCCAGTACCCGTGGAAGGCGCCGTACCCGTAGAACGTGTCGGTGCGCATCTGGAAGACGGGTGAAAGCCACACCGTGCGGACACCGAGCTGCTGAAGCCCGTCCAGCCGGTCAATGACACCTTGCAGGTCTCCGCCGTGAAAGGCCTGCGCGTCCTCCAGGTCCACCGCGCCGTCGTTCTTCGGGTCTCCATTGGAGAAGCGGTCCACCATCACGAAGTAGACCGCGTCTCCCGCCGGCGGCTCCCACGAACCCCGGTAGGGCTGGGGCGCGACCGGCGTGCCCTTGCCCGGCTCGATGCCCGGCCCGGCCGGCGCGTTGAGGCCCGGCACCGTGCCCGGGCCACCGTCCGTGTCCGGCACCAGGAAGGGCGAGGCCAGGAAGGAGTCGAACAGCGCGCCCGCCTGACTGGCGATTTGCGGGGCCACCTCCAGCTGCGCGTCGTCCTCGCGCTGCTGGTCGAACTGGAGGGCGGCGCCGTAGTCCTGGCTGACGACGGTGGGCGCCATGGCGGAGTCCGCGCGCGCGCCCGTGGTCCGCACGGAGATGTCCCACGAGAAGCGGCCGCCCACCTGGCTGAAGAACGTCACCCGCGTCTCCACCAGCAGGTGCAGCGGCGCCTCCGGCGTCAGCGCCTTCAGCATCTCGAAGCGGCGCTGCGAGTCGCGCACCTTCGCGAAGTAGGCGGCGTAGTCCGCGTAGGGCACCACCTCCGCGCGCAGGTTGCGTTTGGCCAGGGTCTCCGCGATGCGCTGCTTCAGCCCCTCCGGGACGTCCGCCACCACGCCGGCCCGCCGCGCGTCATCCCGCACGTAGGCCACTGCGACCACCGTGCCGACGGGCGCCAGGGGCGGCGGCGCCGCGCGGGGAAGACACGCCGCGAGCGTCACCGCGGCCAGCGCCGCCGTGAGGGAGACCACCACGCTCCATCGCCTTGTCAGAACCATCCTTCGGCCTCAATCGCGACCACCGAGTGCCAGTGACGCTCGGGGCCGACGTAAACGTTGTACTGGTCCAGGCTGTCCACGAAGGAGTTGCCGAACGCCGCGTGCTGGGTGGAGCGCTGGAGCCCGTACAGCAGCCGCAGGCTGGGGCGCGCGTAGATGCTGCGGCCCGTGGGGTTGAGCACCACGCCGGCCTTGAACTGCCAGGTGTCGCGCGTGTCGCTGTCACCGAACTCCAGGCCACGCGCGTCCGCCATGCCGCCGGTGCTGGTGAACACCGAGTCCACGTGGTTGCGGTAGAGGTTGCCGTTCAGGCTCTTCTCGCGCGCGAGGCTGCTCTCCACCAGGAGGTGGACCCTGTCGGTGAGGAAGTACTGGAGGCGAAGCACCGTGGAGGCGATGACGCGGTTGTCCTCGCCCGCGACGATTTCGTTGTCCTTGTTGAACGAGTAGCCGGCCCACACGCCCCAGAGCGCCTCCAGCTTGTCGGGGATGATGCGCAGGTAGGCCTCGTTGCCGAGGTTGGCGTCGTAGCGCTCGTCGGTCTGGTCCGTGACGTACACGGTCCAGTCCCGGCCCCGGAAGTTCTCCGTGTAGAAGGGCTGCGGGTGGCGCTTCTCGAAGGTGAGGTACATGTTGCTCCACACCAGCGGCCCCACATTGCCGAAGCCCAGGTAGCCCATGGCCCGGTACGACAGCGCGCTGCGCGCCTGGAGGTCCGGGACCAGGTCCTCCACGCCCGGGTTGGCCTCGAAGTAGCGCCGCACCACCTCGCGCCGCGCGAAGTTCTCGTAGCTGGTCCCGGGCGACGCATAGAGCGCGTTCCGGTTGCCGCTCACCGCGGGCTCGTAGCCCACCTGTCCGCGGATACCCACCTCCAGGTGCCCGGGAATCAGCCGGTAGCGGAACGACGCGGCGCCCGTCAGCACCGTGTTGTAGTTCCGGGGCCGCAGCGTGTAGCCGCTGTCGCCGACCGCCAGGAGGACGTCGTAGCGGTCGCCCTGGTACGTGCCGGACAGGCCCACCGTGTCCCAGAGCACCGTGCCGGGACGCTGGTCGTAGATGTGCAGGTCGTTCCAGCGGTCCTCGAGCGTGCCCAACTGCCACGTCACCCGGTCCAGCAGGATGTTGCCGGCGCGGACGAAGAGGTAGTCGGCGCTGAAGTTCACCAGCGAGCCGTTGCCGGGGTCCGCTGAACGGAACGAAGTGCCGGAGATGCGGGAGTGGACCTCGGCCCACACCTCATCGGACCCCGGCGTGGCCTGGAGCGCATCCAGCCGGAGGTTGAGCTCGCCGTAAGGGCTCTCGTTGAGGAGCCGGCCGTAGAGCCAGTAATAGCCCAGCTGACCGGAGCCGCCCGAGAAGTCCGGGCGGGTCATGATGCGGAAGTAGCCCGCGGCCCCGAAGCGATCTCGAGGAGCATCGGCCAGGGCAACGAGTGGGAGGAACGTCAACAGGAGGGCGCCGAGGCGCGCAGGCAGGACTCGCATGGGCGGGCCCTGCTTATAGCGCAACCTCGGCTGCCTGCCCTACTCCGCGCGCAGGACGACGATGGTTCTTTCCGGCATCCCATACGTCGGGCCGTTCACAGGCGACGGGATATCCAGCCACGCGTTGCCCGTGGACCGGCTGTCCAACCCCGCGGTCGTGAGATAGGCGGGGCTGTCGAAGTACGCCTGCGTGTCGATGAGCCGCGTCCACTTGCGGCCTTCGGGCAGCGTGAACTCCACCGCGCGGGGCTCCATGTTGATGAGCACCAGCAGCTCCGGCCCGTAGGACGCGTCGTGGTAGTGAATCATCAATTGCTTGCTGTCCCACGCCGCCTCGGTGTTCTGGGCGCTCTTCCAGGCCAGGGGCGCGCCCGCGCCGTAGTCCTTCGGCGCGAAGGCGTAGGCGTGCTCCTTGCGCAGGCGGATGGCTGCCTTCACGAACTCGAACATGCGGTGGCGTTCGTCGCGCGCCAGGTACGCGCCCCACTGATACCAGTTGAAGGCGTTGTCGGAGAGCGTGGAGTAGGCGTTGTTGTTGCCCAGCTGCGTGCGCATCCACTCGTCGCCGCCGAGAATCATCGGCGTGCCGTGGCTGATCATCATCGACATGAAGGCATTGCGAATCATCTGCCGGCGCATGCTCTCCGCGCGCTCGTCGCCAATGGGCCCCCAGTTGCGGGAGCGGTTGTGCTCCTCGCCGCTGACCTTGTCGCAGAAGGGGCTGTTCGGGTTGTCACAGCACACCGGGTTCAGCGGACCGCAGCGGTTCTGCTTCTCGTCGTACGCGAACAGGTCGTACATCGTGAAGCCGTCGTGCACGGTGATGAAGTTCATGGAGTGATACGGGCGGCGGCCGTTGCGCTCGAACCACTCCTGGCTGCCGTACATCAGGAAGCCGCCGTCCACCGTGCCGGGCCGGCCGCACAGCGACCCCTCATTGGAGTTGAGCTTCCAGCCGTCCTGGTTGATGAACGCGCGCCACCAGTCACGGAAGCGGCCGTTCCACTCGTACCAGCCGTTGCCCGGCTGCGTCCTGGCGTTGGGGAACTCGCCCAGCGGCATGCAGTACCAGCCGCCCGCGCTCCAAGGCTCGGCGATGATGCGGGTGTTGTACTTCTGGAGCACCGGGTCGTCGATGACGTCCTGGAGCACGGTGTTGCGCGGGTCGTCCCAGCGGTTGTAGTCGCCGTCGCGCTCCCCCAGGATGGGCGCCAGGTCGAAGCGGAAGCCGTCCACGTGGAGCTCTTCCACGTAGAAGCGCAGGCTGTCGATGATGAGCTTGCGCGTGGGCCGGTGGTTGGGCCGCATCTGGTTGCCGACGCCGGTGTTGTTCCAGTACGTGCGGCGGTCCGGGTTGAGCGCGTAGTACGCCTGGTTGTCGATGCCGCGGAACGAATAGAGGCCGGCCGTCTCCGCGGGGTCCAGGGACTCCAGCGGCTCGCCGGGCATGACGTCATCCGTCTCCAGCTTCTCGCGCCACAGGCCGCCTTCGCCGGTGTGGTTGTAGACGACGTCGACCAGCACCTCGATGCCGTGCTTGTGGAGCTGCTCCACCATCCACTTGAACTCGTTGATGACCTGGTGCGGCTCCTTGAAGGCCGCGTAGGACACCTCGGGCGCGAAGAAGTTGATGGTCTGGTAGCCCCAGTAGCCACCGTCCAGCGGCTTCTCGTGGATGGGCAACAACTCCACCGCGGTGATGCCCAGCTCGGCCAGGTAGGCCGCCTTCTCACCGAAGCCGCGGTAGGTGCCAGGGAAGCGCACGCCGCTGGCGGGGTCCGCCGTGAAGCCCTTGGCGTGGACCTCGTAGACGATGAGGTCCTGCCAGCCGTGGCCCTGCCAGTGCTCGTCCTGGCGGTTGGCGCGCCACTGCTGCTCCACCTCGCCCCACGAGTAGTCGCCGTCCTTGACGAGCACGCTCTTGGCGGAGGCCGCGTACGTCACCTCCGTGCGGGCGGGGCCACTGGCCGTGCTGCCCTTGGTCCAGTCGTGGTCGCGGTGCAGGGCCTTGGAGTACGGGTCCGTCAGGAGCTTGTTCGGGTTGAAGCGGTTGCCGTAGACGTCCGCGTCCGCCTTGAAGCCGTGGATGGACCCGGGGAACCACCGCGGGTCATATTCCCAGTTGGGGCCCCACGCGCGGAAGCCGTAGTGCTGCCCCACGCCCACGCCTTCCACGTAGACGCTCCACACGTCGCCGTAGCGCGTCATCTCGTAGGTGCGCGCCGGGCGGTTGCTCTCCGGATCCTCGAAGAGCAGCAGCTCCAGCCGGGTGGCGTTCTCCGAATACAGGGCGAAGTTCACGCCCTTGTCCACGTACGTGGGGCCAATCTGGCGAAGCGACTCGATGTCATCCACCGAGTAGCTCGGGGCCCGAGCCTCACCGTGGTACAGCCGGACGTAGTCGCTCTCGCTACAGCCAGCGGCGAACAGGGCGGCGGACAGCGCCACGCCCACGAGACGGGACATTCTGGGAGTGCGCATCAGGTAGGCTGACCTCGAGGTCCGGACATGACTCGGCCCGGCAATAAATCTCCGCTTCCATAACAAGCGCCTTCCGTGGCTGACAAGGCAGGGCCCCGGCGTCGCCTCGGGGGCGGCCCTCCGTTCAGTGGTGTACACCCCTGGATGACGCAGTGCGTGCAACCAAGGAGGTTTGAGGAAAAGACGAGCGCCCGGGTAAGGTGCGCGACCGTCTTCCCATAAATTTCTCCGAGCACGACTTGTCCGAAGTCACCCTGAGTGGGATCAAGAAGTCGTTTGGCCAGAACCTCATCGTGAAGGGCGTGGACCTTCAGGTGGGCGAAGGCGAATTCCTGGTGATGGTCGGCCCCTCCGGGTGCGGAAAGACGACCCTGCTTCGGCTCATCGCGGGCCTGGAGCAGGTGGACGCGGGTGAGGTGCGCATCGGGGGCGCCCGGGTGAACGCCGTGCCGCCGCGTGATCGCGACGTGGCGATGGTGTTCCAGTCCTACGCGCTCTACCCGCACATGACGGTGCGGGAGAACCTGGCCTTCGGCCTGACGCTCCGGAAGTTCCCCGCGGCGGAGATTGACGCGCGCGTGCAGGAGGTGGCTGGGATGCTGGAGCTGCGCCACCTGCTGGAGCGCAAGCCCAAGGCCCTGTCCGGCGGCCAGCGCCAGCGCGTGGCCATGGGCCGCGCCATCGTCCGCAGGCCCAAGGTCTTCCTCTTCGACGAGCCCCTCTCCAACCTGGACACCGCGCTCCGCGTCCAGATGCGCGGCGAGCTGGCGCGGCTGCACCGCCGGCTGAGCGCGACGATGATCTACGTCACCCACGACCAGGTGGAGGCCATGACGCTGGCCACCCGCGTGGCCGTCTTCAATGGCGGGCTCCTCCAGCAGGTGGGACCGCCGCTGGAGCTCTACAACCGCCCCGCCAACCGGTTCGTCGCGGGGTTCCTCGGCTCGCCCGCCATGAACTTCCTGGAGGCGCGGCGCGAGGGGGCGCGGTTCACCGGCAAGGGCTTCACCCTGCCCTGTCCCGCGGACGTGCCCACCGAGCAAGCCACGGTGCTGCTGGGCCTGCGCCCCCAGGATTTGCGCGTGGTGGCCCAGGGGCCGCTCACCGGCACCGTGGACGCGGTGGAGCGCCTGGGCTTCGACGGGTACGCCTTCGTCACCACGGAGGCAGGGCTGGTGGCCGCGCGCTTCGACAAGGGCGTCCACGTCGCAGTGGGTGACAAGGTGCAGCTGGCCCCCGTGGCGGACGCCCTGCACGTCTTCTCCCAGGACGGCGCGGTGGCGCTCCGCCATCCGGAGCAGCGCGCCGCGTTGGAGGTCGCGTCGTGAGCAGGTGGCTCTGCCTGGCGCTGCTCGCCACGGCGCTGAGCGCGCACGCCGCGCCGGAGACGGCGAAGCCGCTGAAGCTGTGGCACGCGTACCGCGGCGGCGAGGAGACGGCGCTCGTCCAGGCCACGGAGCTCTTCACCGCGAACACGGGCGTCCAGGTGGAGCTGCTCGCCCTGCCCTACGACGCCTACGCGGCCAAGCTGACCAACGCCATTCCGCACGGCGTGGGCCCAGACGTCTTCATCTTCAACCACGAGCGGCTGCGCAACTTCCACGCGCAGCACCTGGTGGCTCCCGCCAGCGGCCTGGCGCGCGCGGACTACTTCCCCAACGCCATCGAGGCGCTGGAGGTGGATGGCCAGGTGTACGGCTATCCCATGTCGCTCAAGTCGCTGGCGCTGTACGTCAACACGAAGCTCGTGCCCCAGCCGCCGGAGACGACGGACGCGCTGCTGGCCATGCTGCCCGCGCTGTCGGGCGCGGGCGAGGGCCGCTTCGGCATGGCCTACGAGAGTGGTGACTTCTACTTCCACGCGGGCTTCCTCTTCGGCTTCGGCGGCGAGCTGTTCGACGCCTCCGGCCGCGCGAGCTTCGACACACAGGGAATGGCCCGCTCGCTGGCCTTCGTGAAGGACCTGCAGGACCGGCGCTTCATTCCCCAGGAGGCCTCGGGCGCGCTGGTGAAGAGCCTCTTCAACGACGGCCGCGCCGCCATGGTCATCAGCGGGCCCTGGTTCGCCGGGGAGATTGCCCCGGACGTGGACTACCGCGTGGTGGGGCTGCCGGTGGTGAGCGCCACGAACCTCCCCATCCGCCCCTTCCTGGGCGTGGAGACGGCCTACGTGTCATCGCGCTCCGCGCGGGCGGAGCAGGCCCAGGCGCTGGCGCGCTTCATCTCGCTGGGCGAGGCCTCCCGCGTTCGCGCCACGGTGGGCCGGCAGATTCCGGCGGACGTGGCAGCGTACAGCTTGCGCGAGGTGCGGGAGGACACGCTCATCTCCTCCTTCCGGGAGGCGGCCCGCCACGCGACGCCCATGCCCAACACGTTGGAGATGGCGCGCGTGTGGGAGCCCATGAAGCTGGCGCTGCGCGCGGTGCTCCAGGGCGGCACCGAGCCCCAGGACGCGGGCGCGCTGGCGGACCGGCGCTACCGCGCGCTGCACCGCGAGCGCCCGCCCGAGGCCAGCCCGCTGCCGTGGCTGGGATTGGTGGGCGCCATGGCGCTGGGCGGCTCCGTCTACGTGCTGCGGCGCCCGGCGGCGACGCTGCCCTTCAAGCGACGGTATCCGGACGTGGCGCAGGCGGTGGCGTACATCACCCCCGCGGCGGCCGGCGTGGCGGTGCTGGTGTTCGTCCCCTTCGCGGTGGGCCTCAGCCTGTCGCTGTTCCACCACGAGGCCGGGGAGTACTCCTTCGTGGGCCTGGCCAACTTCGTGGACATCCTGGCCAGCCGCGGCTACAGCCTCACCGAGCCCCTGTCCTTCTACTTCACGCTCGCCGTGACGCTGCTGTGGGCGGTGGTCAACGTGGTGCTCCACGTCAGCATCGGCCTGTTCCTGGCGCTGCTGTTGAAGGATCCGCTGCTGAAGCTGCGGGGTGTCTACCGGGTGCTGCTCATCATCCCCTGGGCCGTACCCAACTACATCACCGCGCTCATGTGGAAGGGCATGTTCCACCGGCAGTTCGGCGCCATCAACGGCCTGCTGGTGGCCCTGGATTTGGAGCCGGTGAGCTGGTTCACCCGCTTCTCCACGGCCTTCGCGGCCAACGTGGCCACCAACACCTGGCTGGGCTTCCCCTTCATGATGGTGGTCGCGCTGGGCGCGCTCCAGTCCATCCCCCAGGAGCTCTACGAGGCCGCGGAGGTGGACGGCGCGAGCAAGTGGACGCAGTTCCGCCGCATCACCCTGCCGCTGCTGAAGCCCGCCATGCTGCCGGCCGTCATCCTGGGCAGCGTGTGGACCTTCAACATGTTCAACATCATCTACCTGGTGTCCGGCGGTGAGCCGGGCGGCGGCACCGACATCCTGGTGTCCGAGGCATACCGTTGGGCCTTCCAGCGCAACGAGCAGTACGGCTTCGCGGCGGCGTACTCGGTCCTCATCTTCGTGGTGTTGCTGGCCTGGTCCACCTTCACCAGGCGCCTGATGCGGTCGTCCTCGGAGGTGATGGGATGAACCGCCCCTCGCGCTTGAAGATGGCCGCCATCCACGCCGGGCTGACGCTCTTGTGCATGGCCACGCTCTACCCGGTGCTCTGGGTGGTGAAGATGGCGCTGTCGCCCACGGATGGGCTGGCGCTCACCGCCAACCCCTTCCCCGACACCGTCACGCTGGAGCACTTCCGGCAGGTGCTCTCCGGCACGGACGCGGCGGGGCGGTGGGTGTTCGGCCGGCAGCTCCTGGCGAGCATCGTCGTGGCCGGCGCCACCACGCTGGTGGGCCTGACGCTGGCGGTGTCCGCGGCCTACGCGCTGTCGCGCTTCCGCTTCCCCGGCAAGGAAGGTGGGATGCAGGCGCTGCTGGTGACGCAGATGTTCCCGGCGACGCTGATGATGGTGCCCATCTACAGCATCCTCCAGAAGCTGCACCTGCTGGACAGCCTCACGGGGCTCGTCCTCGTCTACGCCACCACCGCCCTGCCCTTCTGCATCTGGAACCTCAAGGGCTACTTCGACACGCTGCCGCGCGAGCTGGAAGAGGCGGCGGTGATGGACGGCGCCTCCACCTTCCAGGTGTTCGTGCGCGTGGTGCTCCCGCTGGCCCGGCCCGCGTTGGCCGTGACGGCGCTCTTCTCCTTCATGACGGCGTGGAACGAGTTCATCCTCGCCGCCACGCTGCTCAATGACCCGTCCCGCTTCACCCTGCCCGTCGCGCTCCAGCGCTTCGTCGGCGAGCACAAGGTGGAGTGGGGCAAGTTCGCCGCGGGCGCGCTCATCGTCTCCGCGCCGGTCATGGCTTTGTTCTTCGCTCTCCAGAAACACCTCGTCGGCGGGTTGACCGCTGGCGGCGTCAAGGGGTGATGTCGATGTCGTCTCGCTGCCTCCGTGCCCTCTTCCTCGTCCTGCCTCTGCTGGTCGTCGCCTGTGGCGATGACTCAGACGGAGGCCCTCCTCCCAGCGACAACGCGCCCATCGTGCGGGAGGTCCAGCCCTCGGGCGGCCCCGTCGCGGGAAACACCCTCATCAACGTCTACGGCTCCGGCTTCAAGGAAGGCGCGAAGCTGTACTTCGGTCAGCAGGAGGCCCTGCGGGTGGTGGTGGTCAACACCTACCGCATCTACGGCTACACCCCCACGGCCACCTCCGGCGCGGTGGACGTGCGCGTGGTGAACCCCGACAGCGCCCACGGCACCCTGGTGGGCGGCTTCACCTACGAAGGCGCGCCGTCGGCGAACATCGACCAGGCCGAGGTGCTCAACGGCAACGTGGACGCGGTCAGCAACGGCCAGCCGGTGGGCACCACCGTGCGCGGCGCCGTCACCGTGGCCGGCATCACCCGCGGCACGGGCCAGGGCGGCGGCATCCGCGCGCAGGTGGGCTTCGCCCCGGCGGACGCGGAGCTGCTCAACCCGGAGCGCTACACCTGGGAGGAGGCCACCTACGAGGCTGACTCGGACAGCCGCGAGGCGGACATCTACCAGGGCACCGTGCTGCTCCAGCCGGCCATTGGCGGTGAGAGCCGCGAGTGGGTCGTCACCATGCGCTTCTCCATCGACAACGGCGCGACGTGGGTGATGGCGGACGGCGACGGCAGCGCCAACGGCGTGTCGGAGGACATGCTGCGCCGGGTGTTCATCTCCCGGCCGCGCGTGGACTACTGCAAGCTGGGCCCGGACAACAACCGCGGGCCGCTCAACGTCTTCTACCGGCCGGGCGACACCACGCTCGTGAAGGTGGCCGGCCAGGTGTACGCGGCGGGCGTCACCCAGGGCAGCGGCGCGGGCTCGGGCCTGGTGGCGCAGCTCGGCTACGGCCCGGCGGACTCGGACCCGCGCAGTGACAGCGGCTGGACGTGGGTGAACGCCACGTACAAGACGGACCACGGCAACAACGACGAGTGGGAAGCGGACATGCCCAACCCAGGCACCGAGGGCACCTGGCGCGTCGCCTACCGCTTCAGCATCAGCGAGAACGCGTGGCGCTTCTGCGACGTGGACGGCGTCAACGACAGCACCGAGGGCGAGCTGACCTTCAGCCTGTCCAAGCTGGGCACGCTCACCGTGGGTGACGAGGCGCCGAAGCCGCCGGTGACGTGGTGCAAGATTGGCCTCGACCAGACGCCGCCGGAGGTCATCAACTACACGACGACGCAGACCTCGGGCCTGAAGACGGTGCATGCCCAGGTCAACCTGCCGGGCGTCACGGACCGCGAAGGCGCGGGACCGGGCCTGTCGGGCCAGCTCGGCTGGGGCCCCGTGGGCGAGGACCCGCGCACCTCGCCCCTGTGGAACTGGTCGGCCTCGCTGACGTTCGACCAGGACAACTTCGAGGTGAACGACCAGTGGAAGGGCACGCTGCCCAACCCGGCCATCAACGGCGAGTACCGCTATGCGGTGCGCTTCAGCCACGACGGCGGCCCCATCCGCGTGTGCGACGGCAACGGCGTGGACGACGGCGGCCAGGACTTCGAGCTGGACCAGCTCGGCACGCTCAACGTGACGGGCCAGCCCGTCATCCCGCGCGTCATCGGCTACTGCAAGCTGGGGCCGGATGGGAACAACACCCCGGAGACGGTGACGTACACGACGACCACCACGGCCAGTCGCCGAGTGGAGGCCCAGGTGTTCGTGCAGGGCGTGACGAATTCCGCGGGCGAGGGCGAGGGCATCGTCGGTCAGCTGGGCTGGGGGCCCGCCGGTGAGGACCCGGCCACGTCCTCGCAGTGGAGCTGGACCACGAGCGGCGAATACGCGTCGGACCTCGGCAGCAATGACGCGTACGAGGCCACGCTGCCCAACCCGGGCACGGTGGGCAGCTACCGGTTCGCCTATCGCTTCCAGGTGAACGACGGCGAGTTCCTGCTGTGCGACGCGGACGGCAACAGCGGCGGGGCCACCGGCTTCGACGCCGCGCTGACGGGCACGCTCACGGTGACGGAGGCGCAGGCCATCAACGTCGTCAACTACTGCAAGCTGGGGCCGGACGGGAACAACACGCCGCAGTCGCTGGCGTACACCGCCGGTGAGGCGGCCAGCCACGTCATCGTCGCGTACGTGAACGTGGCGGGCATCACCGACACCACCACGGGCGAGGGCGCGGACATCGTGGGCCAGCTCGGCTGGGGCCCCGCCGGTGAGGACCCGGCCACGTCCGGTGCGTGGGACTGGAGCACGACGGGCCAGTTCGCGGAGGACTTCTTCGACAACGACCGGTACCAGGCCACGCTGCCCAACCCGGGCGTGGTGGGCGGCTACCGGTTCGCCTACCGCTTCCAGGTGAACGGCGGGGAGTTCCTCTACTGCGACGCGGACGGCAACAGCACCGGCCCGGATGGCTTCGACGCGGCGCTGACGGGCAACCTGGCGGTGAGTGAGGACCCGGACCCCGAGCCCACGGATGCCTACTGCCGCCTCCAGAGCGTGAGCGGCACGACGGTGGGCAGCGGCGACACCGTCACCGTGGTGGGCCGGGTGCACATCCCGGGCGTCACCGCGGGGACTGGTGCGGGCGCTGGCATCCAGGTCCAGGTGGGCGTGGGCGCCGCGGACGCCAACGCGTCCACCCAGGCGGCCGCGTTCACCTGGAAGGCCGCGGAGTACACCGGCGAGGCGGATGGCGAGGCGGACACGGACGAGTTCTCCACCACCGTGACGCCGGCCTACACCGGCGACCGCGCCATCAGCCTGCGCTACTCCACCGATGGCACCGCGTGGACGTACTGCGACAAGGACGGCAGCGACGTGGGTGGCTACACGCTGGGCCAGCAGCACGCCCTCACGGTGGGTAACCACGCGGGGATTGGCTACTGCAATCTCCAGTGGCCCTTCGAGATCGCGGCGGGCGCCGAAGGTGACCCGCGTATCGTCTATGGCCAGTTGTGGGCGGAAGGCGTCACCCCCGGAGGAGGCCAGGGCGCGGGCGTCGTCGCGGAGCTCGGCTATGGCCCCGTGAGCAGCGACCCGGGTGTCTCCGGCTGGACATGGCTGGCGGCGACGTACCTCAGCGACGAGGGCGACAATGACCAGTACTCCGTGAGCCTGCCAACGGGCGTGCCGGCCGGGACGTCCTACACGTACCGTTACTCCCTCAATGGTGGGCCGTTCTGCTACGGCGACCGGAACGACCGGGGTGGCAGCACCAACGGCTTCAGCGGTGGGGACATCGGCACGGTCACCCCGTAGCCAGGCGGCTTTCAGGCTGGCCGCCCGGATGCCCACCAGGGCCCGGGCGGCCTCCCGGAATGATCGGGGCTGCTGAAGCGTATGCTTGACAGTGTCGGATGGGGCCGATAAAAGCCCGCCTCACCGAAGCGCGGCGGACGCCTGACGGGCGGATAGCTCAGCGGTAGAGCGGCGCCCTTACAAGGCGATGGTCACAGGTTCAATCCCTGTTCCGCCCACTGTCGTACCGATGTGGGGAGTTAGTTCAGTTGGTTAGAACGCCGGCCTGTCACGCCGGAGGCCACGGGTTCAAGTCCCGTACTCCTCGCCAATAAGAAGGGCCCGGAATCGCAAGGTTCCGGGCCCTTCTCCTTTTAGTGAGAGGCTCGGCTTTTGGCCCTGCCGCTCGCGGTTCCCATTCTGGGGAGTTAGTTCAGTTGGTTAGAACGCCGGCCTGTCACGCCGGAGGCCACGGGTTCAAGTCCCGTACTCCTCGCTCGAATGAGCCCCCAAGTCCCTGAGACTTGGGGGCTTTTTCGTTTCCGGCTTCGCCTGTAGCGCGACTGTAGCAGTTCGTCATGTTGATGCCCCCTTGCGGATCGAGCCGCAGTTTCTCGACTTCGGTGCAGAGCGCCTCCCACGGCAGCGTGGTGTAGGCGTTGATGATTCCAGGAGGCGGGCCGTGAGTGACCCACTTCAGGATTTCGGGCCTAGCGCCATCAGCGACAGCCAAGCTGATGAACGTCCGCCGCGTGTCATGAGCGCGCCGCAGAGGCCGCCCAAGCGCCCCTAAGTCCTCGTGGAGCAGCCGGAGGACAGCCTGCTGCCGGCGGTGCTGTCCACGCGGGGAAGGGACCACCAGGTCTTCGAGTCCCGGATTTCGCCCCATGAATCGCGACCACCCTTCCTCACGCCAGGACGCAAGCAGGCGTGCAAGCCAGGGGTGCACGGGAACGGCGCGCACGACGTCCGTCTTCGTCGACTTCACCGCCAAGCGGCGGTGACTGAAGCTGGAATGCACCCACAGCCGCCCCAGAGGACTGAGCGTCTGCTCGTAGGCGTTCCACGTCAGCGCGGCCGCCTCCCCCGAGCGAACACCTGCCAGGAAGAGGATGGCGTACAGGATGCGCCGGTCCTCCGGTACATGACCGTCAGTGACGAGTTGCAACACCTCCGCGCGTGAGTACACAGCGCTGGCGCGCCAACGAGGGTCCGCATCCTGGCGCGCCGGCAATTCGCCTCTACGCTCCCGTAGTACGCAAGGCGACGACGCAACCACCTCCTCAATGCGTATTCCGGCGAAGGTGAGCACCCATTCCAGCTCAAGCCGAGCAGCCGTTCCGGCCATGGCGAGCAGTCGGAGCGTCAGCGACGCTGGGACGTTCGTTCACTTCACCTGCTTACGCGCCTTCGTCAAATTCGCGTCCGCCTTGCGGGTGGAGTCCCCGGCGAGCCGGAGGCGGTGGGCGTTGTGGACGAGCCGGTCGAGGATGGCGTCGGCCAGCGTCGCGTCGCCAATGACGGCGTGCCAGTCCTTGGGCTCCAGTTGGGATGTCACCACCGTGGAGGACTGGTGGTAGCGGGCCTCCAGGACTGAAGTTGCCCCGGTTCCGCAGAGCGTTCCGCGCTTTCGCCCTCAAGCGGCAGCGCGGTGCTTCTTCTCGTAACCAGCGGGTGACTCGTAGTCGAGCGCGGAGTGGCGCCTGAGCGGGTTATACCAG
>NZ_JABXEP010000505.1:0-404 GCF_013372605.1 Myxococcus sp. AM009 | reverse complement strand
ATTGACGCGCTGTCCACGCTGGCTTTCGACTACCCCGACACGCCCAACCGCGAAGACCGCAGCACGATGTTCCGCAATCAGTTGAAGGACTTCCTGCTCTGGTGCCGCGACACGGGCACGGACACGTTCTCGGTCCTGGGCTCGTATGCGGGCGCAGTGGGCATTCCGCAGTTCATGCCGACCAGCATTCGCGAATACGCCATCGATTACGATCGCGACGGCCACATCGATCTGCGCAACAGCGCGGTGGATGCCATTGGCAGCGTTGCCCGCTTCCTGCAGATGCATGGCTGGGAGCCGAACCGCCCCGTGATGTGGAACATCGCCGGCGATGCCGATAGCCAGGGCATTGCGGCCGCCGCCGCAGATGGCCAGCCGTATCCCGGCATGACGTTGTCCAGGCT
>NZ_JABXEP010000504.1:0-404 GCF_013372605.1 Myxococcus sp. AM009 | reverse complement strand
GAGTTCATCCAGTTCCATCCCACGTGCCTGTACCACCCGTTCGCGAAATCGTTTCTGATTACCGAGGCCGTGCGCGGTGAAGGCGGCAAGCTGATCCTGCCCGACGGCACGCGTTTCATGCCCGCGCACGACGAGCGCGCCGAACTGGCGCCGCGCGATATCGTCGCCCGCGCCATCGACTTCGAGATGAAGAAGCGTGGCCTGGATTGCGTCTATCTGGACATCAGCCATCAGAGCCCTGCGTTCCTCAAGGAGCATTTCCCGACCATCATGGCGCGCTGCCTGGAGCTGGGCATCGACATCACGCGCCAACCGATTCCGGTCGTGCCGGCGGCGCACTACACGTGCGGCGGTGTGGTGACGGACCACCTCGGGCGCACGGATATCGCTGGCCTGTACGCCGT
>NZ_JABXEP010000503.1:0-404 GCF_013372605.1 Myxococcus sp. AM009 | reverse complement strand
AGGATGCCGAGGGCGCCGAGGCCGAGCTGCGCAGGACGTGGGGCGGGATGCTCTGCGTGACCACCGTCGAGCGCACCGACGCCGACCTCAACGAGGTCAACCAGGAGCTGCAGGCAGCGCTCGGTGAGCAGCTGCTGACCAGCGGCTCGACATCGCCCGACTCGCTCGACGCGCAGGTCGTGTTCGACGACGGGTCGATCCAGGAGTGGGCCGACGCGACGTACGGCGACGGGGTGGTGCGGATCAGCTCGGCGCTGGTCCCCGTGGAGTGACTACTTCTTCTCGTTGAGCGTGATGCTGATCGAGTTGATGCAGTAGCGGTCACCGGTCGGCGTGCCGAAGCCGTCGGGGAAGACGTGGCCGAGGTGTGAGCCGCACGTCGCGCAGCGGACCTCCACGCGCTT
>NZ_JABXEP010000502.1:0-404 GCF_013372605.1 Myxococcus sp. AM009 | reverse complement strand
ATCTAAGGGCCAACCTCAAGAACATCAATTTTCAAAAGAAGAATTTAAAACAATGTTAGCAATTGCTGGACATGAAGGTGCTTTAAATGAAATTGAGACGAGTAGGTTGGAAGGTGTCATTAATTTTGAAAATTTAAAAGTAAAAGATGTAGATACAACACCTAGAATTAATGTGACGGCATTTGCTTCAAATGCGACATACGAAGAAGTTTATGAAACGGTTATGAATAAGCCATACACTAGATATCCAGTGTACGAGGGAGATATTGATAACATTATTGGGGTGTTTCATTCTAAATATCTGTTGGCTTGGAGTAATAAAAAAGAAGATCAAATTACAAACTATTCAGCTAAGCCATTATTTGTGAATGAACACAATAAAGCTGAATGGGTATTACGTAAGA
>NZ_JABXEP010000501.1:0-405 GCF_013372605.1 Myxococcus sp. AM009 | reverse complement strand
GAGCTATGAGTCGGACTCGGCGGCCCCGCAGCTCACCGAGGTGCTGAGCATGGCGGCGGGGGCCTTCGTCAGCGCGGCCCAGGCACGCGGGCCCGGAGTGCTCGACCTGGACCTGGTCGACGGCTTCCGCGGACTCGTCCTCGCGGTGGCCATGCGGCGGCTCGGCCGGGACGAAGCCTTCCGTCTTTTCGGGCGGGAGAACGTCGTCAAGAGCCGCAACCAGTACCGCACGCTCCGCCGGGAGCTCGAGCGGCTCGAGGCCCTCTACAAGACCCTGGGCCTCGCGGGCCCTCCCTTCTCGGACCTGCTGGAGGGCGGAGCCGACCCGGTGGAGACATGAGCCCCGGGGGAGTCGAGCCGGCCTGGCCTTCTCCCCTTCCCCCGGCGTGACGCTCAGTGCCCGGG
>NZ_JABXEP010000500.1:0-405 GCF_013372605.1 Myxococcus sp. AM009 | reverse complement strand
GGTCCATGTCGCCGGCGTCCACCTCGTACCAGATGGCGGGCAGCCCGCTCGCTTCCAGATAGCTGATCGCCAGTTTGGTCTTGCCCGAACCGGCAGGGCTGGCCACCCACACGATGGGGCTGGCCGCAAAGCCGCGCCCGATGCGGTTCAGCACACGCGGGCGCAGCACGATGCCGCCCGACTGCGGGCGGTTGATCTTGGAGAGCGTGGGAGCGGAGTTCAAGCGGAGGTCGAGTGCCAGCAGGAGGTTCGCGGAATGTGCGGCAAGGGTGCAGCGGGATTATCCCGTGCGCTGCGCTGCTCGCATGCCTCGGGATTTCCAGAATGTCATGCACTTCGGCTCGGGTGATTCCCCTCGGAAGGAGGGTGCGTTTCGGCACATCGAGCCCCATCGCCGCCCAGATC
>NZ_JABXEP010000499.1:0-405 GCF_013372605.1 Myxococcus sp. AM009 | reverse complement strand
GGTCAAGACATGCCCGCCGTATGCGATGTCAGGGCATGCACGCCTTGCGCAGGGGCCAAATCGGCGATAATGGCAGACTATTCAAACGACAAGTCCCATCGTGGTTTCCTTGGTCCCCGCAGTGGCCGCATCCTTGGCCGACCGGCTCGAAAACCTCTTGCCGCAAACGCAATGCACCAAGTGCGGCTACAACGGCTGCCGTCCCTACGCGGAAGCCATGGCCAGCGGCGAGGCGCTCCCCAACCGTTGCCCACCTGGCGGGGCGGAAGGTATTCGCCGGCTGTCCGACGCACTTGGCCGCACAGGCGAACTGCTGCCGCTGGACCCGTCCAACGGCATCGAACAGCCTCGCGCCATCGCAGTCATCGACCCGGAACGCTGCATCGGTTGCACGCTGTGCATTCA
>NZ_JABXEP010000498.1:0-406 GCF_013372605.1 Myxococcus sp. AM009 | reverse complement strand
CCCACCGACTCAACCCACGCCTTGCCCGAGGGCTGGCCCGGCATCGTCAACGATTGGTCGGGCGACCGCGAAACCTTCAAGGTGCCGTGGGGCAAGGCCATGATGTGGATCTTCCTGCTGTCGGACACCTTCGTCTTCAGCAGTTTCCTGATCGGCTACATGACGGTGCGCATGTCGACCACGGTGCCGTGGCCCGATACGGCCGAAGTGTTCGGCATGAAGATCGGGGGCGTGGAGGTGCCGTTGCTGCTGATCGCCATCATGACCTTCGTGCTCATCAGCAGCAGCGGCACCATGGCCATGGCCGTCAACTTCGGATACCGGCGCAATGCAAAGCGTGCCGCCGCGCTCATGCTGGCCACGGCATTGCTGGGGGTCTGCTTCGTCAGCTTGCAGGCGTTCGAAT
>NZ_JABXEP010000051.1:0-49679 GCF_013372605.1 Myxococcus sp. AM009 | reverse complement strand
CCCGGGATGACGGCACCTCCCCGCTCAACGGACCTGAAGGTCCGCCCCACGCTGGCGCGGCCCCCGGCCCCCATGGCCAGGGCACCACGCTTTTCCCCCGCGCGCGACGTCAGCGCTGATGCCGCGCGCGGGGGAATCGGGTGTCGCGTACACGGATGGGTGGACTCGCTCCGTGCGGTGAGGGCGCAGTGGCGAAATCGAGCTCGGGCCGCCAGGGCCCGACACCTTCGTGTGCGCGACGGGAAAAGGAATAACCCGGGGGTCTGACATGCCGGTGGCGGCCCACGCGGCTGCTCGGCGGGTGGGGGGACGGTGGGTACAGCCACGGCGTTCCCTTCCAGCAATCGTGCTTCTGGGCGCGCGGCACATCCACGGCGCGGAGGCGGAGGGCCGGTTATCCGCCGGGGCTCGGCCCTTGGCCCAGGGAGTCCATGACCACGTCTTCGAACAGGCCCGCCGTGCAGGGCACGCTCGGGCTCGAGCTGCTGCTGGGGACACTGACCGCGTTCGCGCCGCTCTCCATCGACATGTACCTGCCGGCGCTGCCGCGCATCGCGGAGGACCTGCAATCCACCGCGCCGGCCATCCAGCTCACGCTCGCGTCGTGCTTCGCGGGGCTGGCGCTGGGCCAGCTCTTCACGGGCCCGCTCATCGACCGCTTCGGGCGCACGCGTCCGCTCTACGCGGGCCTGGCGCTGTACGTCCTGGGCTCGCTGGGCTGCGCGCTGGCGCCGTCGGCTCCCATGCTGGTGGCCCTGCGCTTCGTGCAGGCGCTGGGTGGCTCGGTGGCCCTGGTCGTTCCGCGCGCCGTGGTGCGTGACTTGTGGTCCGGCGTTGACGCCGCGCGGACGATGTCGCGGCTGATGCTGGTCATGGGCGTGGCGCCCATCCTCGCGCCGCTGCTGGGCGGCCTGGTGCTCCGGTACTCGGGGTGGCGGGCCATCTTCGTGGCGCTGGCGGCGGTGGGCGCGGTGGCGCTGGCCTTCGTGCTGAAGTCGCTGCCGGAGACGGCGCCGCCGCACGAGGGCTCGCAGACGATGCGCTCCCGGCTGGGCGCATTGATGAAGGACCCGGACTTCGTGGGCCCGGCGCTGGCCGGAGGCTTCGCGCAGGCGGGCATGTTCGCGTACATCGCGGGCTCGCCGTTCGTGTTCATCTCGCTGTATGGCATTCCGGAGGAGCACTTCGGCTGGTTCTTCGGCGTCAACGCGCTGGGCTTGATTGCGGTGGCGCAGCTCAACCGCAAGCTGGTGACGCACCTGCCGCTGCACCGGCTGCTGCGTCTGGCATTGAGCCTGTGTGTCGTCGCGGCGGCGGCCGTGCTGGTGGTGGCGTGGACCGGCTTCATGGGCCTATGGGGCATCGCCGTCACGCTGTTCTTCTTCGTGTCGCTCATGGGCCTGGTGGGACCCAACGCGACTGCGATTGCGCTGGAGCGGCACGCCGCGCGCGCGGGCATGGCGTCGGCCGCGCTGGGCGCGCTCCAGTTCACCGCGGCGGCCGGTGCGTCGTGGGCCGTGAGCACGTTCAACAATGGCACCGCGCTGCCCATGGCCGGGGTCATGGCCGCCATGGCGCTGCTCGCGTGGCTCGCCGCGTTCGTCGGGCTCCGGGCACGCACGCGCCAGCAGGGGGCAGTGGCGCTGGGCGACGTGGCGTCACGGCAGGGCGCGGCCTGAACCCGACACTCGCGAGGGGCAGGGGAGGGTGCCCCCAGCGCGCGGGCCGCGAATCGTGTCATCGTCCCGCGCGCCATGACCTCTACCTCGCGTACCGTCCAGGGACCCGCGGGCCAGCTCGCTGTCACCGACGCTGGCAGCGGCGGCCTTCCCGTCGTCTTCGTCCACAGCAACGCCTCCCAGCGTGAGCAGTGGGCCGCGCAGCAGGCACACCTGAAGCAGCGCACCGTGTCGTTCGACCTGCGCGGCATGGGCGACTCGGAGCTCGACGCCCAGGGCCGCTACGGCGCCGAGGAAATGGCCCATGACCTTCATGCGGTGGCCACGGCCCTGGACCTGGAGCGCTTCGTCCTGGTGGGCCACAGCTTCGGCGGCTACGTCGCGGCGGAGTACGCCCGTGGCTGGCCCGAGCGGCTCGCCGGGCTCGTCATCGCGGACGCCGCGGGGACGATGCCGCCGCTCCCGCCCGAGCAGCTCCAAGGCTTCCACGAAGGCACACGTCCTGATTCCTACCGCGCCTTCATGGACGCGTGGTTCACGCCCATCCTCCAGAACGCGAAGCCGCACACGCACGAGTCGGTGATGCGCTGGCTGCACGCCACGCCGCGCGAGGTGGTGGTCGGCGCGCTGGAGAGCATGCTCACGTTCAACTCGGACCGCGTGCTGGAGCGCTACAAGGGCCCATTCCACACGCTCGTCGTGGACGCCTTCATCCAGCCCCATGCCTACCACCTGCTGTACCCAGGCACGCCGCACACCGTGTTCTCAGGTGTCAGCCATTGGTTGATGATGGATGCACCGGAGCGCTTCAACGCCGCGCTGGACGCCTTCCTCGCCACGCTGCCGCCGCGCTGAAGGGGAGGGGAGGGCGCGTCACACGCTGCGCACCGCGTCCTGGGTTTCGCGGATTGACATCCACGCGAATCGTGACGTGTCAGGTAATTCCCAGCACCCGCTCCTCGACGGAGCGGCGTGGCCCGCTGCGTCAGGAAAGCAGGCACAGCCATTGCTGTGTTTCAGGTGCAGGAGGCTGCCATGAGACGACTCCGCCGCACCTGCTTCGCGCTGGGGATTTCCTTTGCCGTCACCGGATGCACCACCACGCTGTACAAACCCAATCAAGTCAGCGCGCCGCTCTTGCGAGAGGAGGGTGAGCTGAAGGGGACGCTCGGCAACAACAACCTCCAGGTGGCCTGGTCCCCACGCGAGGGCGTTGGCCTGCTGGCCCAGGGTTATTACGAGCGGTATGCGGAAGGGGAGCGCCGCGCGAACGGCGCGCTCGGTGAAGTGGGAGGCGGCCTTTACGGCACCTTCCTGGGCAACGGCGTGTGGGAGGCCTACGGCGGTCTGGGCTACGGCCAATCCACCGCGAGCGACCGGCTGGAGGTGAACGGCGCCATGCCCCGCGACGTCGGCTTCACGGCCCGCGCCGTGCGTGCCTTCATTCAACCGAACCTGGGCTACGTCACGCCCTACTTCGAGCTCGCGGGCTCGGTGCGCCTGTCCGCGGTGAAGTATGTCTCGCTCGACGCAACTGGCTACACCGACGCGGAGCGCACCCGCGAGTTCCTCGTGGCCGACGACGTGACACGCCCCGTGTGGCTCTTCGCCGAGCCCGCCGTGACGGTGAAGGGCGGCTACAAGTGGGTAAAGGTCTACGTGCAGCGCGCGTGGGCGCTCAAGCTGGGCGGCGAGCCGCTTCCCCATGAGCGGCACAGCACGGTAGTGGGGCTCAGCGTGAACGTGGCCAGTTGGTACCACGACTTCCAGTGGGGCTCCCGGTAGGCAAAAGCCCCGCGGCGCCACTGAGGCACCGCGGGGCTTCCAATCCCTCACAAGGATGACGGACTACCGCGTCACGGCGCGGCGGGGGCCTTCACCGCGGGCGCGGCCTTCTTCTGCGCGGTGGCGAAGTCGCCCGCGCGCACCTGCGTCACCTTCGTCCAGTCCAGGTGCCGCGCCATGGCCTTGCGCACGTCCTCCGGCTTGAGCTGCGTCAGCCTCTGCTCCAGCGCCGCATCGAAGGCCAGCGTGCGGCCCAGGAACAGGTAGCTGGCGAGCTGCCGCGCGAGGCTCCCGTCCTGCGCCCGCGCCGACTGCCGGTACTCCAGGATGCCCGAGCGCGCCTTGTTCAGCTCCTCCGCCGAGTAGCCCTTCCGCACCGCGCGCGTCACCTCTTCGCGCATGGCCGTCTCCAGCCGGGCCGCGTTCTCCGGGGCGTAGATGGCGTAGGTGAAGAAGGTGCCCACCTCGTCCACGTCGCTCGCGTCCAGGCTGCTGGCCACGCCGTAGGAGAGGCCGTCCTGCTGACGGATGCGCGTGGCCAGCCGCGAGTTGAGGAAGCCGCCGCCCAGCACGAAGTTGCCCAGCATCAGCACCGGCCAATCCTTGTCATCCTTGCGGAGCTTCAGCGACTGGCCGGCCATGTAGTACGCGTTGGCCTTGTCCGGCGTCTCCAGCGCGACGGATGCGGCCTCACCGCCGCCGAACACCTGCTGCACGCGCTGGTACGGCGCGGGGCTCTTCCAGCCACCCAGCAGGGTGCCGGCCAGCGCCGTCACGTCCTTGGGCTCGAAGTCACCCACCACGGCCAGCTCGCCATTCGACGCGCCGTAGAAGGCCTTGTGGAAGGCGCGCGCCTGCTCCAGTGTGGTGTCCTTCACCCCGGCGATGCGCTCGTCCAGCGTGGCCACGTAGTAGGGGTGGCCCTTCGGGTAGTGGCCCGACAGCGAACGCCAGAAGGCGATGTTGCCCAGCGTCTGCGGCTCGCTGCGCTCGGACTCCAGCGACGCCAGCCGCTCCTGCTTCAGCAGGGCGAACTCCTTCTCGTCGAAGGCGGGCTCGCGCAGCACCTCGGCCACCAGCTTGAGCACCTCCGGCAGGCTCTCCCGCGGGCACTCGATGGAGGCGGAGGCGCCGGTGCTGCCGCCATCCACGCCCACGCGCGCCTTCAGCTTGTCGAACGCGTCCTGGAGCTGCTGGCGCGTGTGCTGCTTCGTGCCGCGCATCAGCATTCGCCCGGCGTACTGCGCCGCGTCCGCCTTGCCGCGCAGCGCCTCCTCCGTGCCCCAGCGCAGGGTGAGGGACACGTTCACCATGTTGCCGCGCGTCTTCTTCGGCAGCACCGCGTACTTCACGCCGCCCGGCAGCTCACCGCGCTGCACGCGCGACTCGATGTTGGCCGGTGACGGGTCGAACGCCTCGCCCTGCGCTACGGCCTCGCGGCCCTTGAAGCCGTCCATCATCTTCGCCACGTTGACTGGCGCCGGCAGCTCCGCGCGGTCTGGCTTCGGCGTGGGGATGAAGGTGCCCAGCGTCCGGTTGGAGGACTTGAGGTAGGCGGACGCCACGCGCGTCACGTCCGCGGGCGTCACCGCCTCGATGCGGTCGCGGTGCAGGAAGAGCAGGCGCCAGTCACCGGTGGCCTCCCACTCCGACAGGTTGATGGCGACGCGCTCGGAGTTGTTGATGGTGAGGTCGATGTACTTGGACAGCGTGGCCTTGGCCCGGTTGACCTCCTCCTCGGTGAAGGGCGTGCGGGCCGCGGCCTCCACCGTCTTCAGCAGCGCCTCGCGGGCCGCGGCCACCGGCTGGTCGTCGCGCATCTCCGCGCTGAAGACGATGATGCCCGGGTCGCGGAGCTGGAGGTTCGACGCGCTCACGCGCGAGGCCTTCTTCGTCTCCACCATCGACTTGTAGAGGCGCCCGGAGGGGTTGTTGCCCATGACCAGCGTCAGCACGTCGATGGCGGCGAAGTCGGGGTGCGCGCCTTCAGGCACGTGGTACAGGCTGGTGAGCAGCGCGGTGTCACCCACGCGGCGCAATTGCACCTCGCGCTCGCCGTCCTGCGTGGGCTCGGCGGTGTACGTGGCGGGCAGGGGGATGTTGGGCTTCTTCAGCTTGCCGAAGGTGTCCTGAATCATCGACAGGGCCTTGGCCTCCTCGAAGCGGCCCGCCACCACCAGCACGGCGTTATCCGGCCGGTAGTACTTCCGGTAGAAGGCCTGGAGCCGGTCGATGGGCACGTTCTCCAAGTCGGAGCGCGCGCCGATGGTGGCCTTGCCGTAGCTGTGCCAGATGTACGCGGCGCTCATCACGCGCTCGAAGAGGATGCCGCGCGGGTCGTTCTCGCCGGACTCGAACTCGTTGCGGACGACGGTCATCTCGCTGTCGAGGTCCTTCTTCGCGATGAAGCTGTTGACCATGCGGTCGGCTTCAAAGGACAGGGCCCAGCGGAGGTTGGCGTCGGAGGCGGGCAGCGTCTCGTAGTAGTTGGTGCGGTCCAGCCAGGTGGTGCCGTTGGGCCGGGCGCCGCGCTCGGTGAGCGCCTGGGGCACGTTGCGCGTGGTGGGCGTGCCCTTGAACATCAGGTGCTCCAGCAGATGGGCCATGCCCGTCTCGCCGTAGCCTTCATGCTTGCTGCCCACGAAGTACGTCACGTTGACCGTCACCGTGGGCTTGGTGGGGTCGGGGAAGAGGAGCACCTTCAGCCCGTTGGGCAGGCGGTACTCGGAGATGCCTTCCACGCTCGTCACGGGGGCGAGCGCGCGGCCCTTCGCCTTGCTCTTCGTGACAGCGGACGGGGTGGCGGGGGCCTTGTTGGCGACGGCGGGAGTCTGGGCCCACACTGGCGTGCCGGCCACCATCAGCAGGGCCGCCACCAGGGCGAGCGGGGTACGACGCTTCATGCGGTCCTCGCGGGTCTTTTTGGAATGCACCGGCTTCTAACCCGAGTTGGCCCCCGGGCCATCCCGAACGGTGGCACTCCGAGCAACCCGGCGTCGCTGAAGCGACAGCCGTGGGGACGTGCAAGCATCGTCGCCCGCGCGCGTTAGTAGTAAGCACCCCTTGCCAGGACCGTACCCTGTCTCTCCCGGGCATCAGGAGTCCCTTCGGATGAAACGATTCTTCATCGGCGCGCTGGCCTTCGTGGGCGCGCTGTCTGTCCTCTTCGTGGTGGGCCTCGTGGGATTGATGCTGCTCGCGTCCGCGAGCAAGCCCGGGGTGCCCTCCAACCTCGTGCTGGAGCTGGATTTGGAAGAGCCGCTGTCGGAGCACGGGGGAGGGGACTCGCTGATGGGGGCCTTTGGCGAGGCGCCCACCACGGTGCGCGACGTGGTGGAGGCGCTGGAGAAGGCCGGAGACGACACGCGCGTGAAGTCCCTGCTGGTGCGCATCGGCCATCCGGGGACGCCAGCCGCCACGCAGGAGCTGCGCGACGCGGTGAAGGCCTTCCGCGCCAAGGGCAAGAAGGCGGTGGCGTACTCCGACACCTTCGGCGAGCTGGGCAACAGCACGCTGGGCTACTACCTGGCGTCCGCCTTCGACGAAATCTACATCCAGCCGTCGGGGGACGTGAACATCAACGGGCTCGCCTTCGAGCTGCCCTTCGCCCGCGAGGCCTTCTCCAAGCTGGGCGTGACGCCGCGCTACTTCGCCCGCTACGAGTACAAGAACGCCATCAACTCCTACACGGAGCAGGACTACACGGCGCCGCACCGCGAGGCCACCGAGCGCTTCACGAACAGCCTCTTCGGCCAGATTGTGCGCGGCATCGCCGAGGACCGCGGGCTGACGGAGGACGTCGTGCGGAGCCTCATCGACAAGGCGCCGTTGATGGCGCAGGAGGCGATGGAGGCGAAGCTGGTGACGGGGCTGCGCTACCGGGACGAGGTGCTCGGCGGGCTGGAGGAGCAGGCCGGCGAGGGCGCGCGCTTCCTCTACGTGAAGAAGTACCTGGAGCGCGCCGGCAGGCCGAACGTGTCCGGGGACACCATCGCCCTGGTGTACGGCGTGGGCGAGGTGATGCGCGGGAAGAACCAGTCCAACCCGCTGTCGGGCGGACAGTCCATGGGCGCGGAGAGCGTCGCCGCGGCGCTGCGCAAGGCCACCGAGGACTCGCGGGTGAAGGCCATTGTCTTCCGCGTGGACAGCCCGGGCGGCAGCTACGTGGCCAGCGACACCGTGCGCCGCGAGGTGCAGCGCGCGAAGGAGGCGGGCAAGCCCGTCATCGTCACCATGGGCAGCTACGCCGCCAGCGGTGGCTACTTCGTCGCCATGGAGGCGGACCGCATCGTCGCGCAGCCGGGCACGTTCACCGGCAGCATCGGCGTGTACGCGGGCAAGTTCGTCACGGCGGGCTTCTGGGAGAAGCTGGGGGTGAACTTCGACAGCGTCGCCGTGGGGAAGAACGCGGAGATGTTCGGCACGGACGCGGACTACACGCCGGAGCAGCAGGCCCGCATGGACGCGTCGCTGGACCGCATCTACGCGGACTTCACGACGCGCGCGGCGGCCAGCCGGAAGCTCCCGCTGGAGAAGCTGCAGTCGCTGGCCAAGGGCCGCGTGTGGACGGGTGAGGACGCCCTGGCGCACGGGCTGGTGGACGCGCTGGGCGGCTACCCCAAGGCGCTCGAGCTGGCGAAGGAGGCCGCGAAGCTGCCGGCCGACGCCCGCGTCAACGTGGAGGTGTATCCGCGCAAGAAGCCCGCGTCCGCCATCCTCTCCGAGCTGCTGGGCCAGACGGGCGACAACAGCGAGGACGACGCCGCCTCCATCAGCGTCCTGTCCCCGTGGACGAGCCTGGTGGCGGGCGTGCGCAAGGTGTACGCCGTGGGCGCGCGGGTGGGCCTCTTCGAGGGCACGCGCGGCGAGCTCTACGCCCCCCTGCCCGAGGCGAGCTGGTAGCGCGTCCTCCCAGGACGCGGACGCGTGGCGCCGGGACGCCCTGGTGCCACGCCGCCCGCGCCCGCGACGAGGGAGGGGTCGGTCCTCACCTTGCAAGTGGCGCGGCGACGGAAGCGTCTGTCGCCTGCCGGGAAGCTCCCGGGCGAATGGAAGCGTAGAAGACATTGTGACCTTCCCGGACTCGGGCTGCCCCATGGGGCTGGCGGCCAGGGCGGAAGGCGTGAGGGGGACGAGATGAAGAAGCGACTGGGTGACATCCTGATGGAGCGGGGTGTGGTGGACGCGTTGCAGCTCCACTCGGCGCTGGCGTACCAGCGCAAGTGGGGCGTGCCGTTGGGGCAGGTGGTGGTGGACCAGCGCTTCAGCACCCCGCAGCAGGTCCTGGAGGCCCTGGCGCTCCAGGCGGGGATGCAGACGGTGGACCTGGACGTCCAGCCGCCGGACGCGAGCCTGACGTGGCTGATTCCGGAGCGCGTGGCGGAGGCGCACCGGGTGGTGCCGCTGAAGCTGGAAGGGCAGGGGAGCCGGGACTCGGTGCTGGTGGTGGCCATCGCCGCCCCCGCCAGTCTGGCGTCCCTGGACGCGGTGAAGAGCGTGTCCGGCAAGCCGCGCGTGGTGGCGAAGCTGGCGTCGGACGCGGCCATCCGCCGGGCCATTGGCCGGCTCTACCGGGGCGAAACCGGTGAGGCGGTGCCCCGGCGGTCCGGACTGGAGAGCTTCTCACTGCCCGAGGCCGACGAGCGCATGCCCATGGTGCTCGGCGGCAGCATGGCGGAGCTGACGAACATGGAGGACCCTGGCGGCGATGACGGGCTGCCGCTGCTGTCCTCGCTGGAGGAGGTCGTCGCGCAGCCGCAGGCGGTGCCGTCACGGATGGAGCGGCTGGTGCAGGCCATCCGCGCCATGCCCGCGGAGGTGGCGCAGCCCTCGCCGCAGGTGCAGCAGCCGCGGGACTCGCGGGCCGTGCCCGCGGGCTCGACGGTGGGAGCGCGCCCCGCGCAGTCACTGCCGCTGAGCGCCGCGTCGTCTTCGCTCCAGGAAGGGGCGCACGTCGTCCGCGCGGCTCGGCCGCTGTCCCCGAAGGCCCCATTCTCCGCCCAGGCCGTGCACCTCGCCGCGAGGAAGCGTGCGCCCGCGGTGCCCGTGCTCACGGCCGCGCAGCCGGTGCCCATGGCGCAGGTGCTCGTGTACGGGTGGGGCGCGGAGGCCAGCGCGGGAATCGTCCGGGTGTTGTCGGAGGCCGGCTTGAGCGCGCGCGTCGCCAGCACGGCGGAGCTGCTCGCGGCGAATGAGGCGCAGGTGGTGGTGGCGCCGCTGCCGTCCATGGAGGCGCTGCGCCAGCAGACGCACGCGCGGGTGCTGGTGGCGGGCAAGACGCCGGAGCAGGACCTGCCGCGTGCCCAGGCGGTGGGCGCCCGGGGCTTCCTCGCCGCTCCCGTGGATCCAGACCTGCTCCTGCGCGCCGTGCGGCGGTTGGCGCGGGCCGCGGGTGACGCGGACCTCAAGCGGGCCAGCTGAACCGTCACGCGTCCCAGCCAGGGGTGGCGACGGAGGCTCCGGCCGCGTCGCCATGAACTTCCAGCAGGAGCCAGGCGGTAGCCGGGTGGCGCTCCCTCATCGGTAGAGCGCCTCGCGGTGAAGCGCCTCGGCGAGCGCACCACAGCAAACCCGCGGGGCCGTGACGGGCTGGCTTCCGCGGCCGGGCGGCTCCAGGTGCGTCAAGGCCCTGCGCCCCAGCGAGCCGCTTCACTCCTTCCAGCCAGCGCGCAGCGATTGCCGCGACGCCTCGGCGGTGGAGACGGCGCGCGCGCGTTGCGGCGCGAGGCCCCCGCCAGCGGCCCGGCTGCGCCGCGTCCGAGCTGGCGGGCGCTGAGTGGACACGCCCTCGGGCCGCGCCGCTCCTTCACTTCTCTTGACACGTAAGCATCTCCTTACGCATTATGGCCGCACGATGATGCACACCGAGCCAGGGGTGTTCGGAGCGATCAGCCATCCGGCGCGGCGCCGCATGCTCGACCTGCTGGTCGACGGCGACCGCCCGGTGAACGCCATCGCCGAGAACTTCGAGATGAGCCGCCCAGCGGTGTCTCAGCACCTGCGCGTGCTGCTCGACGCGGGCCTCGTCACCGAGCAACGGCATGGCAGGGAGCGGCGGTACCGACTCGTGCCGGAGCAGCTGGAGCCGGTGCGCGACTGGATTGCCCACTACGAGCGGTTCTGGGACGACAACTTCGCCCGCCTGCGGCGACACCTCGAGAAAGGCGACAAGCAGCAATGACGACCAAGACCATCCGACGGGAGCTGAAGTTCACCCAGCCGCCCGCCGTCGTGTGGCGCGCGCTCGCAACCCCGGAGGCGCTCGCCGACTGGATGTACCCGAACGACTTCGAGCCGCGCGTCGGGCATCGCTTCACGTTCCGCGTGCCTCCAGACGCTCGGGCCAGATTCGACGGCCTCACCGTGCACTGCGAGGTGCTCCGGTGCGCGCCTCCGTCCGAGCTCGAGTTCACCTGGGTCGTTGGCGAGGGCTGGCTGGATACCCGCGTCCGCTACCGCCTCGAAGCCGATGGCGATGGGACGCGCGTGCTCTTCGAGCACTCCGGCTTCAAGGAGGACCAGGCGTTCCACGGCGCCGAGTTCGGCTGGAAGCTGATGCACGGAAAGCTCGCCAAGACACTCGAGAAGGAATCCAACAACCCGGCCCTCAAGGCCTGAACACCGAGCCACCCCCCATGAACATCGTCATCTGGATTCTTCAGGCCGTCCTCGCGCTGCTGTTCCTCGCGGGCGGGTCATACAAGGCGTTCTCGTTTCAGCAGCTCGCGAGCCAGTTCAGCGAGGTCCCCCTCGGGGCCTGGCGGGCACTCGGCTTCCTTGAGATGGCCGGTGGCGTGCTGCTCATCGTCCCGGCGGCGTTCAAGTGGATGCCCAGCCTCACCGCGCACGCGGCCGCGGTGCTCACGTTCGAGACGTTCGCGCTCGCGGTGCTGTATGCGCGTCATTCGACGAAGCTGACGCCCGAGAACCCGATGCTCTGGTCGCTCGTGATGGGTGTGCTGCTCGCCTTCGTGACGTACGGCCGCTACATCCTCAAGCCGGTGGTGGCAGCCGCCGCGTGACGGCGCTGGCGGGCGCCCACGCGCCTCACGGAACAGCCGCCAGCAGGGAGGGCTTCTCGGAGCCCTCGGGCAGCCACAGCGAGCCCAGCTCCAACGTCGACGACGGGAAGGGGTCGGCCCGCACCAGCGAGTCGTCCTCGTAGCTCCCCGTCAGCAGCCAGCCCCGCTTGACGCGCTGGTACACCTCCAGCGTGCGCGCGGCGGGGTCCACCAGCCACACGTGTGACACGCCCGCGCGCGCGTAGAGCGGCAGCTTGCGCGCGCGGTCCAGCGCGGCGGTGGAGGGCGTCAGCACCTCGCAGACCCAGTCCGGCACCAGCGTGAGGAAGGGGACGTCCGGCTCGAAGGGCACGTCCAGGCGCTCGCGGCGCCAGCCGGCCATGTCCGGCACGAGCATGTCGTGGCCGAGGTGCAGCTCGGGCGCGCGCAGGAAGCACCAGCGGCCGCTGCCGCCACGGCGCTTGTCGAGCTGCTCTCCCAGCTCCACGCCCAGCATGAAGGCCGCGCGCGTCTGCGCGGCGGTGGGACGAGGCGAGGCGACCAGCTCCTCGTCCAGAATCTCCCCCACCCAGCCCGAGGGCAGGGCCGAGAGCATCGAATGGTTCGCCAGGGGGATGGTTCCTTCAATCACAGCGCCTCCGAGAATCACCGGTTGAGGCGGGCATTCTAGGGAGCCGTCTGACACGTCCTCCGCTCGACGGAAGGCGTCATTTCCCGATGCAGAAGCGCTGGAAGATTGCGTCCAACAGGGCCTCCGAAACCACGGTACCGGACACTTCGCCGAGCGCCTCCAGCGCGAGCCCCACTTCACCGGAGACGACCTCCAGGGTGGACACGCGCGAGGCGCGCTCCGCGCGGCCCAGCGCCTCGGACGCGCGACGCAAGGCATCGGCGTGACGCTCGGAGACGAGCGCCACCGCGGAGGGCGTGCCACCCCCCCACAGCCGCCCGAGCATGTCGTCGCGAAGCGCGTCCACACCTTCACCGGTGAGGCCGCTCACGCGCTGGCGCGGCGAGCCGGGCGCTTCCGCCACGTCGCACTTGCCGTCCACCACCAGCACGGGCGTGCCACCCGCGTCACGCGTCCACGCGTCGGCCTCTGGCTGCGTGACACCCGGCGGAAGCACGAGCACGGCCAGGTCCACGCCCGCGAGCAGCTCGCGCGTGCGAGCGATGCCCAGCGCCTCCACGCGTCCCGGCGTCTCCCGCAGCCCCGCGGTGTCGAAGAGCGTCACCGCCAGCCCGTCCCATTCGACGCGGGCCTCCAGCGCATCGCGCGTGGTGCCGGGCTCGTCGTCCACCAGCGCGCGCGACTCGCCCACCAGCCGGTTGAACAGCGTGGACTTGCCCGCGTTGACGGGACCGAACAGCGCCACCCGCGCGCCCCGGCGCACCAGCCGGCCCCGGCCCGCCTCGGACAACAGCGCCTCCGCCTGGGCACGCAGCGCGGTGACACGCGCGCCCACGTCCTCGTCCGCGCCCTCTGCCTCGTCGGGGAAGCTGAGCACGCCCTCCATGTCCGCGTGCAGCGCGCGCAGCGGCTCCTCCAGCGCCTGCACTCGCGAGGCGAGCACCCCGGAGAGCCCCGCGGCGGCGGCGCGCACCGCGGCCTCCGAGTCCGCCGCCACCAGGTCCGCCACGGCCTCCGCGCGCGTCAGGTCCAACCGCCCGTTGAGGAACGCGCGACGCGTGAACTCACCGGGCGCGGCGTGGCGCACGCGCGCGTCCTCCAGCGCCCGCGCCAGGAGCAGGCTCAAGAGCCGTGGGCTGCCGTGCGCCTGCAGCTCCACCACGTCCTCGCCCGTGAAGGACTGGGGTCCGCGGAAGTAGAGGAACAGCCCCTCGTCCAGCGCGCGTCCCTCCACGTCCACGAAGGACGCGAGGTACGCATGGCGCGGCGTGGGCTGGGCGGGCACACCGGGGGCCAGCAGCCGGCCCACGTCCAGCGCGTCAGGGCCGGACAGCCGGAGGATGCCCACGGCGCCCGCGGCGGGCGCGGTGGCCAGGGCGGCGATGGTCATGGAGGAAGACGTCATACGGGGAAGACGTCATACGCGGCCAGTGGAGCGAAGCCACCTGGAACCTGACGCAGCGCGGGCCCCGCTGCGTCAGCGGGTGCCCATGGGCGGCGTGGAGCCGCGAGCGGCCTTCTCCACGGCCTCGCGGTGCTCCTCGATGTACCGCTCCACCGCCTCGTCCTCGAGCTCCAAATCCCGCAGGACGCCCGGGTAGACGAAGCGGAACGCGGGGGACTCCTCATCCCCGCGGAGGCGGAAGCTCATCTTGAGCACCGCCGCGCCGTACAGCTTGTCCTTGAGAGCTTTCGCCTTGCCCATCCCTGGTCTCGCTTCGGGAGCCCCGGCGCGCGCGGCGCGCTCAGCGGCTCACGCGTCGAAGTCGTCCTCGTCGTCCGGCAGCATGCTCCGCTTGGGAAGCGGGGCGGGCTTGTCCGGAGTGAACACCACGCGGCGGTTGCGGCCCTCGCCCTCCGCCGACACCTTCACGCCACCCACTCCTTCTACTGACGTGAGGACGCGCGCGCGGTCTTCAAGCTTCATGGCGGCAACCGCGTAGAAGCGGCCCAGGCTGGCCGACTTCTCCGCCAGCGTGCGGACGGCCGCCTTCAACTCGGCATCCTCCTCCACCGTCACCGAGCGCTCATCCCCGTCGCCCTTGCTGGCGGGAGCGGCCTTGGCGGCGGACGTCTGCGCCCCCCGCTGGCCCCCCTTCGCCGGAGCAGGCGCCTGGGCCGCCGCGGCACGGGGCGCGGCGGGGGCTGCCGGAGCCGCGGCTTGAGCTGCCGCGGCCTGGGGCTCACGGCGCTGACGGGGCTCCGGGTGCATCCCCGCGCCCAGCATCACCCAGCGCCGGTCAGCGCCGGGGCGGTGCAGCATCTTGTTCAGCAGGAACTGGAGCGAGTCCACCACCTGACTGCGCCGTCCCACCTCCACACCGGGAGGCGGTGCGGGCTCGAAGTGGAGCGCCACCGACAGGCTGCCGTCGGCGCCGTCCTTCATGTCCAGGCGCGCCGGGAAGCCCATCAGCCCGAGGATGTCGCCGAGGAGCTTCTCCACACGGCCCCGGAACTCCGCGGACGAAGCGCCGGAGTCCGGGGTGGACGGCGTCTGCTGGGGAACCTGCTCGCTCACTTGCGCCTGCCTCCCGCACCGGCCACCGCCGGCGTCCCACCGCCCGTCTGGGGCTTGTTCCGGTCCAGCCACTTCCGCAGGCCGTACTGCTGCGCGATGGAGAGGATGTTGTTCGTGAAGATGTAGAGCGACAGGCCGGCCGGGTACTGCAGCAGCGTCAGCGTGAAGATGATGGGCAGGAACCAGGTCATGATCTTGGCCTGGGCCGCATCCATCATCTGCGGCTGCATCTTCTGGGTGATGACCATGGACACGCCCAGCGCCAGCGGCAACAGGTACGTGGGGTCCTTGTAGGTCAGGTCACGCCAGATGGGTCCGACGAAGGGCTCGCCGTAGATGTCGAAGCTGTTGCGCAGCGCGGTGAACAGCGCAATCCACACCGGCATCTGGATGAGGAGGGGGAGACACCCGCCCAGCGGGTTCACCTTGGCCTCCTGGTACAGCTTCATGATTTCGAGGTTCTGCTGCTCGCGGTTGTCCGCGTGCTTCTTGCGGATCTCCTCCATGCGCGGCTGGAGCTTCTTCACCTCTTCCATGCTGACCATGGAGCGGTAGGTGAGGGGCAGCAGCACGAGCTTCACCACCACCGTGAGCAGGATGATGGCCACGCCCCAGTTGCCGGTGAGGCCGTAGAAGAACTTCATGACGGTCAGCAGGACCTTGCAGATGACGGCCCAGATGCCGAAGTCCACCGTCTCCGCCAGCGGCGGGTGGAAGGCGGCCTCGCCCAGGCCGGTGGACGCGCGCAGCGAGGCGCCGGGCACCAGGGACAGGATGTCCGGGTCCTTGGGGCCGAAGTAGCCGCCGAAGCGCAGCGTCACCGTCTCGCCCGGGGCCGCCGTAATCGGGAAGGACGCCGTCACCTTGCGCAGGGTGGGCGTGGCCTCGAAGGCGCACGAGCCGGCGCGCGGCCCCTCCAGCGGGTAGAGCGCGGACAGGAAGTACTGCTGGTCGATGCCGAAGAACTGCACCTGGCCGCGGACGTCCTCGGCGTCCGGGGCGTCATCCCCCGGGCTCATCTTCTGGAGCGCGTCACCCACCCAGCAGGCGGAGCGGCTCAGGTTGCCCACGCCGCCGAAGAAGGACGGCGCGTGCTCGAAGTTGGGGTCGATGGCGCGGTTGTGGTGCACCTGCAGCTCGCCGCTCTGCGGCTGGCCGGAGGTGTTGCGCACCTGGAGGGTGTAGGACAGCTCGAAGCCGTCCTGGGGCCACTTCACCGTCTTCACGACCTCCCACGGGCCGCGGCGGCCGGTGAAGGTGACGCCGTCGGCGCTGCCCGGGGCGCCTTCATCCATGGCGTAGTTCAGGTCCGCGGGCAGCGGGCTGGCGCCGGTGATGGACACGGCCAGGGGCAGCGGCTGCCCCGGGGTGGGGCGCGCCAGGTCCATCTGCGGCGCGGGGGGAATCTCCTTGCCGACCAGCTTCTGGAAGCCCTGGGCGACGGTGAGCTCCTGCTGCTCCCGCATCTTCGCGCCCTTGAGCACGGCGGCGGTGAGGCCGGCGCCCTCGGAGGAGAAGGTGTAGACGGACTCGTCGCGGAGCAGCTCCGCCTTGCGCGCCGGAGGCGGCGGGGCCTCCGCGGTGGTGCCCGTCCCGGCGCCGCCTTCGGGAGGCTGGACGGCCGGGGGGGTGCCGGCATCGGCGGGCGCCGTGGCCACCACGCCCGCGTCGGGGACTTCCGAGTCGGGCGGCGGCGTGGGCGCGAAGAAGAAGGTATAGACGGCAGTGGCCGCGAACGAGAGGGCCAGGGCCGCCAGCAGTCGCTTCTGCGAATCGTTCGACTGGGGCGAGAGCGGATCGTTCATAGACTCCCCCCTCCACGGGGGAGAGGGCGGCAATGGGTGGAACCCCTCGTCACGGCACCGGGTCGATACCGCCGGGGTGGAAGGGCTGGCAGCGCATGAGCCGCCAGAGAGTGAGCCACGACCCCTTGAGGCCGCCGTGCTTCTCCAGCGCCTCCATGGCGTACGTGGAGCACGAAGGATGGAACCGACACACCCGAGGGAGCAGCGGTCCGAGGAACTTCCGGTAGAAGCGGATGGGCAGCGAGATGACGAAGGCCAGGGGGCTCATCTGGGCGGCTCCTTCGGCTTCGTCTCCGCGCGGGGCAGCCGCTGCAGCTTACGGGTGACACCGTCGAAGGCCCGCGCCAGCGCCGGAGAGGAGGCGTCCTTCGCGGAGGAGCGTGCCACCAGGACGACGTCCAGGCCCGGCGGCCATTGCATGCGGCGCTTGCGAAAGAGCTCCCGCAGCACGCGCCTCAAGCGCGCTCGGACGACGGCGTTGCCTACCTTGCTCGACACGGTCAGGCCAACACGTGAGTACGGCCGGCCATTGCGCTTCACGAGGGCCAGGAGGCAGTCCGAAGGGACTTTCTGCCCGCCTTCCTGGACCTCGAGGAACTCGCGCCGTTGAAGCAGGCGCAGGGCCTTGGGGAAGCGCTGGTCTGCCGGGCGGGACTGGCCCGGCGTCGCACCCTCGGCCCTCACACGCGAACTCGCCTACTTCTTGGGAGCGGACACGACGAGCCGCTTGCGACCCTTCGCACGACGACGCTTGAGGACATCCCGGCCGCCCTTCGTGGCGTTCCGCTTGCGGAACCCGTGGGCGCGATTGCGGCGGACCTTCGACGGCTGGTACGTGCGCTTGGACACGGCTCTAACTCCTTGGTGATGACGGCGGCGCCTCCTACCGCTCCGGCGCGACCTGAACTAGGGAAAGGGGCGGGTCCGTACCCCCATTTCCAGGGTAAGTCAACGTTGGATCACCCCGGCCCACTCTGGAACCCGCCCCGGGAGGCCCCATGGGCCGGCCCGAGGTAGGGCGATGAAGGCTGGGGTGAGACTGACGGTGCTGACCACCGCCCAACGCACGGCGGCGGGAGTTTAATCGCGACCGGCGCGGACGTCTGTTTCCCGGGTGGTTTTTTCCAGCAGCGGCCTGACTGCCGGGCGGCCTCGTGCCCTACCTACACTCACAAGCCCCCCCGAGCGGGCATTCTCACCCGCACGGCCGTCATGGCCACCGCTCCACGGCGCTCACCGGCAACTCCCGAGGCAACACTGCGGTATCCGGGTTGGAGCCTGGCTGCGTCCTGACGCGGCCATCCGGGTTCCCAACGACGATGCACACCGGGAAGGTGCGCCCATCCGGAAGCTTCGCCTCGGAGTAGCGGGCCATCGCCGCCGGTCGACCGTACTCATCAACGAGGCCTGTCCAGAGTCGTCCGTACAGCAAGGTCCCATCAGGCAATGAAGGATCCGCCCAGGAGTAGCCCGCGATTCGGCCGACCACGGCGCCGTTGCGGTACGTGCCGAGCTGGCTCTGATCTCCGGGCTGGTTGATGTCGATGACGGCCTTGAGCCCCTTCGTGGTGTCCACCGCCAGGACTCGGGACATGGCCTCACGGGCCTCCTCGGGACACTCCGCGGGCTCAGGCCGCACCTGGGCCGCGGAGCAAGCCAGCCCTGCCACAGCGCAGAGCGTGGCTGTCAGGAACTTGGATGGGCCAGAGCGAAGAGCAGTCAGAGGGCCAGAGAAAGCACCAGCAGGGAGCACAAGGACCACAGCACAGAACGCCACCGTGGGAGGACCGGCGCTTCCACGGAGACGCCGTCGGTCCCCTCCAGCATCGGGGCTCCGGGCGTTTCCGCCTTCACCTGCGCCAGTTCATCCGCCGCTGCTGCCCGTTCCACGCCTTCGACCGCAGACGATTCCTCGGCGGCATGAAGGTGCGCGGCCGGGGTAGGGCTTTCGAGCGCTTCTTCCTCCGGCGGAGGCAGCGCCAGGGAGGTCTGCCACTCGGGCTGCTTCCGCTCCTTGGCGGCATCCCAGAGGGCCTGAAGCAGCGCCTCGGCGCTGGGGTAGCGCGCCTCGGGCCGCTTCTCCAGCAAGCGCAGGGTGATGTCGCTCAACACGCGCGGCACCTTCGGGTTGAGCATGTGCGGCGCGGCCGGCACCCGCGTTGCGATGGCCACCACCAGCAGGTCGTACGGCAACTTCGGATGGAAGGCATAGCCATCGGTGAGCGCCTCGAAGAGCAGCATCCCGAGCGCATAGAGGTCCCCAGGTACGCCCGGGTCGAAGTGAGCGCCCTGCTTCCAGGTCTCCTTTCCCAAGAAGGTCACGCACTCAGGAGGGAGCAGGTACGGCGAGGTTGGCGGCACCCCCACCGTCAACGTCGTCATGCCCGGAAGGCGGGCCACGCCATAGTCGAAGACGAGCGGCTTCTCGTCCTCCGTGCGAATGAGGATGTTGTCGCTCTTCAGGTCGCGGTGACACACCCCACGCTGGTGCAGAGCGCTGACCTGGCGCACCACTTCCGTGAAGACGGTGAGCAGCCGCGCGGCAGAAGGCTCGGTGCGCCAGCGCCACTCGTGGAGCGTCTCTCCCTCGACGTAGTCCGTGACGAAGTAGAGGAAGCCACTGAGGATGGGCCAGTGGTCGACAGCATGAACCTTCAGCCCCGTGTCGTAGGCCATGTGGATGGCCACCTCGCGGGACATGCGCTCCTCCACGTTCTCCTCTTCCGGGAGATGGGCGCTGGAAGGTCGAAGCGCGACCTTCAACGTGTAGGTCCTCCCTGGCTGCTCTTCGCGCTCCACCTTGAAGACGCGGCCGAAGCCGCCAGCTCCCAATGGCGCGAGCACGCGCCAGGGGCCAACGCGGCTTCCGGGCACGAGTTGGTCGGGGTGAATCGGAATCATCGCCATGGCCAATGCCCCTGCGCCGCCTGCGGCGCGGTCAGAAAACCACTCCGCTCAAGGGCAGCGAACCGCTGCCTTCCTTGTCCTTCAGCTCGAGGCGCAGCTCCTCGCCCAGTTCCCACCAGGGGGCTTCGGTGCGTACGAGGAGGAGCCCTTCCTCTCCGGGAGCCAACTGCGGCCTGTCCATGCGCACGGAGAGCACCTTCACAGGGGCTCCCCGGACCGACGACAGCTTCACCTCACCCAACGTCCAGCGACGTGTTCCTGGCTGGCTGCGGAGTCGAACAGCCACCAGCGCCCACTTGCCGGTGCGGTAGCCCACGCCATCCTCCACCCTGAGCCCGCTCGAATTGTCAGGTGGCACGCGAGCGTCGAATCGCCGGACTCGAATGTCCTGAGTGAGCCAGCCGGAGAGGACCATCCCCTCCGGTCCCCCATCGCCACTGCCGTCCCGCAGCGCCGCGTACTTGGCCCTCAGCTCGCGCAGCTCCACCTGGAGCGCCTCGACGGAACGCGTGCGGCGAATCACCTCCACGGATGCGTCCACTTCATCCCCGGCGGCGATGAGCTCGAACGTCGCCTCTGCCGGCGCAGCGCCGTCCGCGAAACGCACGGTGAGCAGCAGGCGCTCGCCGGGCACCAGGTCGACCTTCGGCTTGAAGGAGACCAATCTCTCGTGCTCATCAACTCGCTCGAAGTGCGACTCACGTCCCCCGAGCTGCACGCCCTTCATGCCGAGGTTCGAATCGAAGGTGAGGGTGGTGAGCGTTCCTCGCGCGACCCGCACCGTCACGTCCTCACCTGCAGCGGGCAAGGAGAGGGTCCGCTGCCGCAGCTTGCGCTCGCCGCCAGGCTGCGACTGGGCGGCCGCCGCGCATGCCAGCAGCAACAGCATCAACGGCAACGGGTTCAAGGAACCGAGCACGTGGTCAGAGCCCGCTGAACTCGCAGCGCCTCATCAGCACGTTCATCATCAAGCCTTCGACCCGACTGCCGCACTTCCCGCACTTCACCGGAGCCATTCGCGGCCTCGTCAGCTGGACCCAGCGTCGATAAACGACGCTAGCGACACGTCTTTAGAGACGTGGTGAAGCTCTTGTAGACGCTCCTACGGTCCCGCCGCAAGATGGGGCCCCGGGTCGACAGAAAACGCCGGCCTGAGCGGGCGGAGCAGTACGAGAGCGACGCCTACCGCGCGCTCCAGCAGCGTTTGGCCGCGGCGGTCCGGCGCCTCCGCGAACAGAAGGGCTGGACGCAGGAAGAAGCGGCCCACCGCTGCGGCATGACGACGCGCCTCTACCAGCGCGTGGAGGGAGAAGAAGCCAACCTCACCTTCACGTCGCTTGCCCGCGTTTGCGAAGGCTTTGAGGTCGATGTGGTTCGCCTCTTCAAGCCACTGAAGCGGCGCGCCTGAATCAAGGATTGTGATTCTCGAACGGCCGCCTACGCGAGCCGACCCACTCTCTACGGTGCCGACCGGCTCCAGCTGTTGCCGCGCACGTTGATGGATGGATGGACTATTGCGCCCATCCCAAGGTTCTCCGGTCGGGTCAAGGCTGCCCGAAGGGCATCGCCGAAGCGTGGCCAAGGCCTTGACGTGACTGGGGAACCGCCGTCCCGCGGCCATCCACCAGTCGACTCAAGCGACGTGCACGGCAACACCCGGGCAGGCACCTCAGGCCCGCCTCAAGCTCGCAACACCTGAGAGCGCCCTGGGGCCTCCCGCACCCGTCCAGCGACACCGCTTTTTTCCGGCGAAGGAAATCTGAGAGCACCGTTCTCCGGGAAACCCACACAGAAGGTGTCCACACCATGTCACTCACGCGACCCCAGGTCGCCGTGCTCGGACTCGTCATGTCCGCGGCGCCCGCCCTGGCCTTCACGCCGATTCCCACCATCCCCACGTCGCCCATCTACAACCTCTGCGTGGCCTATGTCCCCACGCTGCAGGACTGCCAGACCGGCACCACCCTCTGCGCCCAATTGGCGCGGCAGGCGGCGAGGACGAACCCGAACGCCACCTGCAACGTCCTGGTGCGCGACGCCGCGCTGGACGCAGTGGCCAGCCTGCCCGAGCGCACCGTGCTGGTGCCCGTCACGCGCAACGCGAGCGGCCAGACGGTGGAGCCGGACGTCGCCACCAAGCCGGTGGCCTTCATCGAAGAGGACGCGAACGGGCGCAGCATGAACGGGCTCGCCGGCTTCCTGCTGGGCGCCTCGCACCGCGACCAGACCTACTTCCCGGCCACGTCCCAGTCCGCCGGGTGGATCAAGTTCCTGCGCGCGCTCCAGCTCGCCGGGTGGGACAACAGCGGCACCACCATCGACTCCTGCCAGGAGTACGTGCACGAGAAGTACTACGACTACAGCGTCTTCGAGTTCGCCACCGCCTCCCTCGGCACCGACTACCGCCGCATCCATGGCCTCGCCTTCGCCGCGGCGCCCAGCGGCGGCACCGTCCCCGCCACCGCCATTGGCACGCGCGCGATTCAGGACCCGGTGCAGCGCGGCAAGGACGGCACGCCCATCCAGCCCGCCATCCAGTTCCCCTCGGGCGCGCCGAAGAACGAGTTCTTCACCGTGCCCGCCCCAGCCCAGGGCAAGGTCCTCATCGGCGCCAGCACCCGGGACCGCGTGGTGCCGCTGCCCGGCGTCATGGGCGGGGCCATCATCGAGCTCAAGGACCTGCACCGCGACCTGAACCTCTACGGCACCGTCCTGCCCTCGGCGCTGCGGACCACCCTGTCCCAGGGCGCCAGCTACTACAACGAGAGCTGGTCGTGGCACCGCTCCATGAGCACGCGCAACGCCGCGGTGCTGGACGAACAGCTGTACTCGCTGGACCAGCTCCAGGAGGACTTCGCCGCGCTCATCCAGCAGCGCAAGGACCGGGTGGCCGCCATCCAGTCGGAGCTGGCCCTGCGCTTCCGCCCGATTCCGGGGATGCTCCAGGCCCCGCCCACGGACACGTCCAGCAACCTGTCGGGCGACGAGCCCCAGGACCCCATCATCACCCGCGCCTACGAGCTCGCCGCCCTGGATGACGTCATCGAGGCGGCGCTCCAGCAGGCCCAGGCGCGCGGCTGCCTCGCCTTCCAGACGGGCAAGATGCCCGCCCCCTGTGACTGGTCCCCCAAGCGCTTCGCCCGGCGCGTGATGAACCTCTACCAGGGCGCCCGCGAGCAGGACTTCCAGAAGTGCGCGCGCTACACCCGCGACGACTTCGCCGACCTCAAGGCGAAGGCCCTGGTGCACGGCGGCGTCAACTTCCCCGCGCAGAACTACACGACGAGCCCCTTGCGCCTGGAGACGTACTTCATCCGCCGCGACCAGTACCTGCGCGCCCTGTCCGCCACGGTGGGCACCATGCTGGACCCGAAGACGGCGCAGCCCCGCCTGCGGTGGGAGTCCGGTGACAGCTACAGCCTGGGCAATGACACCTTCGGCGCCACCGCGAACTACCAGGTGGCCGTCGCCGTCAACAACGTGAAGCACACGCCCGACTGCGGCCTCTCCCCGGAGGTGACGGGCAGCTTCGACGCCACCGGCAGCGCCCTGGGCATCAGCGCCAACCTCATCCACGCCCAGACGCAGGTGACGCAGAAGCGCGCGGACATTGATTTGGACGTGCTCGACAACACCGTGCCGCTGGTGGACGTGCACCGCGACCTGGCGCTGGGCCAGTTCAACATCGTGTCCGGCAAGCAGGAGAAGTCCGCCACGCTGGTGAACGCCCACGCCACCTTCGTCATCGTCGTGGTCCCCGTGACGCTCGGGGCCAAGGTGGCCGGCGTGGTGGGGCTCGACTACCGGCTGACGGCCGAGCACCAGGTGACGGGCACCACCCAGTGCAGCGTGACGAGCCTGGGCGTCGCCGGACACCTGGAGCCCTTCGCCCGGGTGGACGGGGAGCTGTACGCGGCCGTCGACCTCTTCATCATCGAGGCCGGCGTGAAGGGCCGCCTCCAGCTGGTCCACGCCGCCGTCCCGCTGGACGCCAGCGCATATCTGACGTCCTCCGGCGGCAGGCTGAAGCTGCGCATGGAGGGTAACTCCCACCTGCGCTTCACCTTCCTGGCCGGCCGCATCTCCGCCTACGTGGAGGTGGGCATCTGGCCCTTCGAGGCGGAGTTCGAGCAGACGCTGGTGAGCTGGAACGGCATCAAGGAGGACGTGAAGCTGTTCGACCACGCCTTCAACGTCGACCTCGTGGACATCCGCTCGCTGCTGTAACCCACCCGCTGGAGACGCCCCATGAACAACGCACGCAAGGTCATCACTGGCGGTGCCCTGCTGGCACTGCTGCTCCTGGGGGCCACCTGGCTCCACCTGGCCCAGGCCCCTGTCACCGGGGCGTCTCCCGCGACGACGCCCCTCCACCTCCGCTTCCCGGTGGGGGAGCGCCGGACGTATCACCTGGACTACACGGCCCGGACCGAGGTGCGCCTCGCTGGCGCACCTCGGGACGGCGCCGCCATGGCGGGCCAGGCCCACTTCATAGGGGACCTGGTCCTGCGCAGCCACCCCGCGCAGGGCACCGCCCTGCGGGTGGGGCTGAGCCTGGAGAACCTCCGCACCCACTCGCTGGAGCTGTTCGGCCACGCGCTGCTGCCGGACGCCGCGGCCGTGGAGGCCACCTTCGCCGGCCGCGAGGCCCTGCTGGAGCTGGACGCCGACGGCACCCTGCGCGCCGTCGCCTTCCAGGAGGCAGACCCGTCCCTCTTCAAGAACACCGTGCAGGCGCTGGCGGGGGAGCTCCAGTGGGCGCTGCGCGACGGTGACACCTTCCAGGTGGATGAGACGACGTCGCGAGGCGTGGCGCGCGCGGAGTACACGCGGCTGGAGGGAGACACCCTGCCCGCGCGCTTCCTCAAGCGGCGCCTGGCCTACCCGGAGCCTCGGGGCCTGGGCACCGGGGGCGGCGACGTGGAGGTGGACTCGCGCTTCGAGGTGACGCTGGACGCCGGCGGCGTCCTGGAGCGCCTCGTGGGCGAGGAGCGCGTGCTGCGCCGCCCGGCCGGTGGTGGCGAGCCCACCGCCACGGCGCACGTCCAGCTCCGCCTGGAGCCCGGCGCGCGAGGACGCTTCACCGTGGCCCAGGCGCCCGCGGACGTGGCGCTCCAACGGCTGGCGCCGGGCGAGTTGGTGACGGACGCCCGCGTGCAGGAGCGGATGCTGGCGCAGCAGGTGGATGGCCTCACCCCGGAGCGCTTCTTCGAGCTGATGGAGAAGTACGCCAACGGCGGCACCTTCCCGGAGCACAACCACTTCCTCCTCCAGGCCACGGGCCTGCTGGAGCAGCAGCCCGAGCTGTGCGCGCGGCTGGCCGACTTCTTCCAGCAGTCCACGCTGAAGCCGCGCGGCCGGGCGCTGGTGTTGGATTTGCTGGCGGGCGCGGGCACGCCGGACGCGCAGGCGGCGCTGGTGCGCGCCCTGTCCAGCCCCCAGGCGTTGGCCGAGCCCGCCTACGGCATGTTGCTCAGCCGCCTGTCGCTGCTGACCAGCCCCACGCCGGACACGGTGCGCTTCATCGAGCGCGCCCACCTCACGGCCCGTGACGACACGCGCGTGGCCACCTCCTACGCCCTGGGCGCCACCGCTGGCGCCCTCTACCGGCAGCAGCAGGACGGGGAGGCGCTGGCCGCCGTCCAGCGGCTCGAGTCGGAGCTGCACACCGCGCGCACGCCCGAATCAAAGGCCCACCTGCTGCTCGCGCTGGGCAACGCGGGCCTGGAGGCGCAGGTGGACGTCATCACCCGGTACACCCAGGACCCGGACGCGCAGGTCCGCCGCGCATCAGCCCGCGCGCTGCGGAAGATTCAGACGCCCCAGGCCCTGCGCTCGCTCCTCACCCTGGCCGAGGACCCTCAAGCCCCCGTGCAGTCCTCCGCGCTGACGGCGCTGGGCCGCCGCCCCCTGGACGACTCCACCCTGCGGCAACTGCGTGACCTGGCGCTCGCCGGCAGCGTGCCCCTGGAGAACCACCACACCCTGGTGTCGGTGGTGGAGCCCTACGTCCAGCGCACGCCCGAGGTGCGCCAGCTCCTCCAGCACCTGCTCACTCACGACGCGGCCGACGCCCAGCTCCACATGCGCATCCGCGGCCTGCTCGGGACGTGACGAGGACGGGGGGAACGCCGGAGTTTTCACTCAACGTGAAGCCTTCGGCGGGGTCCCCCAGCGCTTGGGGTAGGGGCGGGGATGATCCACAACTGGGCCCGGCTGGCATGCCCGTTGCGGATCATCCGTGTTGGGAAAACCCCTTGAGGTTACGGCGGTTTTGGCCGGTTGCTTGATCCACCAGGGACCGTCTGTTAGCACCGCCGAACGCCTCGTTTTCCCCCTGCATCCGCACGTTTGAGACACGCGTGAACGCCCTCGCCCAAGCCGCTACCCCCCTCCCAAGTGCTGGAATTCTCTGGGCTCGGATGCTGGATGCCATCCGCCAGGAGAAGTTCGACTACGCGCTGAGGTGGCTGGAGCGGATGCGGCCCCTGGAGGTGCGTGACGGCGCCCTGGTGATGGGCGTCCCGGACCGCTTCTTCCGTGACTGGGTGGATGACCACTACCGCCCCATGCTGGATGTGCAGCTCGGGCGGATGGGGGAGGGGCTGACCTCCATCGCCTATGAGGTGGTGGAGGGGCTGGAGCCGGACCCGCACTTTCCACCCATACCCTCCGTCAAGGCGAGCGCCACGCGCCCGGGGCGGCTGAACGCGCGCTTCACCTTCGACACCTTCGTGGTGGCGGACAGCAACCAGCTCCCGGCCGCCGCCGCGCAGGCCGTGGCGGACAAGCCGGGCCACCACTACAACCCGCTCTACATCTACGGCGGCACGGGCCTGGGCAAGACGCACCTGCTCCAGGCGGTGGGCAACTTCATCTGGGAGCGGGACCCGTCCCAGCGCGTGGTGTTCCTCTCCAGCGAGCAGTTCACCAACGAGTACGTGGAGAGCGTCCGCGAGCACCGCATGGGGGACTTCCGCCGGAAGTTCCGTGAGGAGTGCGACGTGCTCCTCATCGACGACATCCAGTTCCTCGGCAAGCGTGAGGAGACGCAGAAGGAGTTCTTCTACACCTTCAACACGCTGTACGAGATGAACAAGGCCATCGTCCTCACCAGCGACACGGTGCCCTCGGAGATTCCGGGCCTGGAGGACCGGCTGCGCAGCCGCTTCGCCATGGGGCTGATGACGGACATCCGCGAGCCCACCTACGAGACGCGGGTGGCCATCCTCCAGAAGAAGGCCGTGGCCGAAGGGTTGGATTTGCCGGACTCGGTGGCGCACTTCATCGCCAAGCACATCCAGAAGAACGTGCGCGAGTTGGAAGGCGCGCTGGTGAAGCTGTCCGCGGTGCACAGCCTGACGCGCCAGCCGGTGACGGAGGACTTCGCGGCCCAGGTGCTGCGCGACATCCTCCCCGCCCACAGCGCGGTGGACGTGGAAGCCATCCAGCGCGAGGTGGCCCGCTTCTACAAAGTCACGGTGGAGTCGCTGAAGGAAGACCGCCGTCACAAGGCCCTGGCCCATGCGCGTCAGGTGGCCATGTACCTCAGCCGCAAGCTGACGAAGAGCTCCTTCCCGGAGATCGCCGCGCGCTTCAGCAAGGACCACTCCACCGTCATCTCCGCGGTGCGCAAGGTGGAGGGCCTCCGCGTGACGGACGCCACCGTGCAACGCGAATTGGCGGAGCTGGAGTTGAAGCTCGGCAACCCCTGAAACAGCCGTGCCTTGGTTTCATGCCGGGCGGCTGTAGCCAGGATTGAGGCTCGGGCGCGTATTCGGGGGAGTGAGCCCGCGCGTGAAGAGCCTGGTCCTGCTGCTCGCCGTGCTCACGGCCGCCGCGATGTGGCGTGCGGGCCAGGCACCTTGGACGCCGACGCCCCCTGAGACACCGCTGGCTGTCTCACAGCTCTTGGATGATGACGCATCCCCACTGGAGAGCCGTCCGGGCGTGAAGGGACGGGAGCGGGTGCTCGTCGTGGGCCACCGGCTCCGGTACACGTTCGATTTGGACCTCCGGACCCACACTGAGCATCAGACAGGCGCGCGGGAGTCGCTGCACACGGGCTGGAGCGGCCTGCTCGAGCTCACCTACCTGGGCGCGGAGGGTGAACAGCACCTGTTCTCCGGCCGCTTCGTGCCGACGCGGATGGTCGTGGACGCCGGTGAGGCGCCGCCGCCCGGTGACGCCGCGCTGCGGGCGCTCCGGGGCAAGTTCGAGCGGCCGGTGTACGTGGGCCAAGACGTCCGGGGCCGAATCGTGGCCGTGCACTTCGATGCGGCGCAGGACGCGGCGGCGCGGCGACTGGTGCGGCTGCTGCTCGCGTCGACGCAGTTCGTGGCGGAGGAGGGCGCCCGCTGGAGCACCGAGGAGCCGGACTCGCGCGGTGACCTGGAGGCCGTGTACCGCGCGGGTGGCAGCGCGAACACCTACGTGAAGACGAAGCGGCGCTACCTGCGCGCGGGCTCGGCGGTGCTTCCACGGCTGCAAGCGCACCTGGACTTCACCCTGTTCGCGGATGGGCACGTGAGGGAGGCGACGGGCTCGGAGGTGGTGGAGCTGGGCGGCGGCGGCACGGAGCTCCCACGCATCCGCGAGGAGACGCGGGTCGCGCTGACCAACGTGGGCGTGGACTACCGGCTCTCATCGCTGAGGCCGTTCGAGGCCACGCGGGCGACGCTGCGGTCGGAGCGGCTCACGGAGTTGGCCGGCGTGGAGGGGGCGCGGGCGAATGGGCACATGGAGCGGCCTTCGCTGCTGCTCGGTGATGAGCTGGAGCGTGTGCTGGATGGGGCACGGGACGCGGGGGTGAGGAACGCGGCGGCGCTGTCGATGGGGACGCTGGCAAAGGCCTTGGAGGTGCCGGAGCCGGGCCGGAGCCAGGTGCTGGTCGAGGGGCTCTTGAGGCGCTGTCGCATGGGTACGCTGGAGCCCGAGGTCTGCCTGGATGCCCTGGCCCGGGCTGGCGCTCCGGCGGGACTGGCCTACGTGAGGTCGTCGCTCGCGCATCCGGAGGTGGCCGTGCGGGGCGCGGCGACGGAGGCGCTTCGTTCCATCCCTGGCGCGGCGGTGGATGCCTTGCTGGACCAGGTGATGCTCGACGACCCAAGCTCGCGAGTTCGTGCGCTCGCGGTGAAGGCTGTCTCTCAGCGGGTCGCTGGCGCCCACCTGGAAGCGCTGGCCCGGGTGCTGCGCGCCGAGCGGAGTGAGCGCGTCCGTATCGAAGTGGTGCGGCTGCTGGGCCACCTGCGGACCGTGGAGCCCCCCACCGTCGCCCTGCTGCGCGATGTGGCCGCGAACGATGGGTCCGCGAACGTGCGCGCGCTGGCGGCGTCACTGCTCGATGAGTAGAGCGGGGTGCCGGGCGGATGAGCTCGCCCGGCATCCGTTCCACTTCGAAGCGCTACGCGTCCTTGCGACGGCGGCCCACGACGAGCCGCATCAGTCCCGCGAGCATCCACGGGAGCAGCGCGGTGGGAGACGAGGACTGGCACCCGCAGCCACTGTCCGGAGGCGGTGGGGGCGGAGACGTCCCCGCATCCTGACGCGAACCCGCGTCGGGCTCCGGCTCCGTGCCCGCGTCCGGCTCCGTGCCCGCGTCCGGCTCCTCGCCCGCGTCCGGCTCCTCGCCCGCGTCCGGCTCCTCGCCTGCGTCCGGCTCCTCGCCCGGACCGGCGTCCGGCTCCATGCCCGCGTCCGACTCACCCGTGCCCGCGTCGGGCTCCGTGCCCGCGTCTTGCTCCGTACCCGCGTCCGGATCCGTGCCCGCGTCCGACTCACCCGTGCCGGCGTCCGGATCCGTCCCCGTGCCACCATCCGGATCACCCGTGCCGCCATCCACCTGCGGGAACGACGCCCGCGCGATGAACACCGCCGTGCCCCACTCCTCCTGGTCGTTGTCCGGAGGCGCCAGGCCCGCGGCCAGCGTGACGTCACCCCTCGCGTTGATGGAGGCCGACCCACCGAACACCGGGTTGGACGGCGTCTCCTGGTCGATGCGCGCGGGACCCAGGTCCGAGGACACGATGTCGTGCTCGGTCGCCACGCGCCGCGTTTCCTGCCCGTCGCTCACCCACACCGCTCGCATGTTCGCGGCGTCGAAGGCGCGAAACACCACGAGCCCACTGTCGTTGATGTCGGGCGGAAAGAACTCCAACTGCCGGATGTCACCCTGGCCGTCCTGCGCAACCGTCCGCAGCTCGGAGCCATCCCAGCGCCACAGCGTGGTGACGTTGCTTCCCTGCGCGCTCCGCGCCGTTCCCAGAAACGCCACCTGTCCGTGGTTGTTCAGCGCGGGCTGCACGGACGCGAAGCGGTACACGGGAGATGACGCCTCCCGCCCCCGCGTCTGCGCGATGAGCCGCGACGGCGTCCCATCCGCGTTGAAGATGCGAAGCTCCTGGAAGTACTCCGACGACGCTGGCGCGAGGTCTCCCACGCCCGCCATCTGCCCCAGGTCGTTCATCGTCGGGGAGTAGAGGAACTCGTAGGGGCTCGCCCCGTCGACGGCCCGCTCACTGGCCAGCAGGGTCGCCTGGAAGTTGCCGTCGGGCGCCTCGGACACGACGGCGTAGGCGCGCCCCACGCCCGCGAACGTGGCGCGGAAGCCCATTTGACCGGCCTCGTTGAGCCACAGGCTGCTCCAGTCGGAAGCGCCCACGGGGACGCGGATGATGCGCACCGGGTCCGGCGCCGCGACATTCAGCAAATAGATGCCGTTCTGGGCCGCCGCGGAAGCACCCGTGACGGCGAAGGCGATGTCCCCCCGCGAGTTCACGCCCGGGTCGCCCGTCCGGGCATCGTCGCCCAGGTCCGGAAGCACGTAGATGCGGCTCCCCACGCCGTCCTGCCCCCACCACACGCCAGAGCGACCCTCGGGCGTAATCGACAGACGGAAGGCGAGCTGCCCGTCCGCGCTGAGGGGGAGCTGGTAGCTGCCCGCCAGCAGGTTGCCCGGCGCCACGTTGTAGGCGCCAGACGCGTTCCCCTGCAGGTTGGTCCGCGCCTGAAGCTCCAGTGTGTATTCAGGCACCTGCGCCCAGGCTGGCGCGGCCAGCGTGAGCACACTCAGCGCCAACGTCCTTCCACGGACCTGACTGGCCCGCGCACTCCACTTCCGTCCCGCGACTGACATGGATGCCGCCTCCCATGTTTAAAAGGAAGGCAGGCTATCACTGGATTCCGACGCTCAGGCCTCGGGCACCCACAGCGAGCGCAGGTCGGCGGGGAGCTGGCCCATGACGTCGTCGGCCTCGCCCTCGCTGATGTGATTGCGCACCGTGAGGAACACGGCCCGGGCCAGGCGCTCCGCCTCGTTGGGCGTGGTGTCGAGCTCCTCGGCCACCATGGCGAGGAACTGCTCCAGCTTGTACTTCCTGGCGACCTTGCCCTCGTGACGGGGACAGCGCTTCAGCATGTCCGTCACCTTCCGCGGGAGCTGGGCCTCCAGGTGCTTCGCCTCGGTGTCCATGAGGCGCTGCTCCAGCAGGCACAGCACGGACTGCGCGGCCTTCTCCGCCAGCGGGCGGACGACGCCCGCGTTCGCTTCAAGGTCCTTCAAGAAGCCCGAATAGGTCTGCGCCGCGCGTGACTCGCTGCGCTGCTCCTTGAGGCTGGGGGCCGCGCTCCGGCCCTCCGCTGCCTCGCCCTGCTCCTCACGTATGTTCGCCATGACGGTGGCCTCCTCGGTGTCTGGCTTGGGTCTCCTCCGTGAGCGTGGGCACCCCACGTCCCCCAGGCACCTACCGCCCCCCGCGCGCCGGGACTGCAGGGTGGTGAGCGAGCCATGCACTGGCGGCACCGTCTCGCCGTCGTCAGTCCACCGCGCCGCCGAACAGCTCCACCATCCGCCGCCAATGCAGCATGAACCCGAACGTCAGCGAGGCCAGCGCCAGGCCCATCGCGCCCAGCGCTTCCCATCGCCGTCCAATGGGCGGCCGTGCCTCCGGGTCCACCCGCCGCAGCGCCACCGCGCCCAGGACGAGGGCCAGCGTGGCCATGGCCATGCAGATGAAGCTCAACACGAACCCCACGCCGATGAAGGACAGCAACGGCGTGAGCACGTGCAGGAGCAGCGACCCCACGCTCAACGACAGCGCATGCCGGGCAAGGGGGTTGTTGACCCGCAGGTCCCACAGTCGGCGCAACTCGCGCTCCGGAACGTCCAGGCGGAAGAAGAGCCGGCTGCGCGTGTCGCGGAAGATGTTCACCGCGACCATCAGCGGAACGAAGAACACCAGCGCGGGCGCGCCCATCGACGGCGCGGTGAGCAGCATGGCCAGCAGCGGGACGGCCAGCAGGCCCAGGCGGGCCCAGCGCATGCCCAGGAAGAACGCCAGGCCCACGCCCGCGCTGGCCAGGAACGCCAGCGCGAGATGGAATGTCCCCCCTACCAGCGCCCCCAGCGCCAGAAATAAGAGCAGCTCCGCGACACCGATCACCAGCCAGGCGCTCGCGTCCCTCCGTCCCCAGAGCCCCAGCCGGAAGGTCTCCAGGTAGTTCACCTCCGGACGCGCGGCGCAGTCCGGGCAATACATCTGGCCCATCACCCACGTCGTGCACGCGGTGCAGACGAAGCCGCCGCAGCGCTGGCAGGTGGCGCCCGCGAGCGCCTCCGGGTGGAGGGCGCAGCGGGGCAGGGCACCGGATGAGACTTCGGCGGACATGCGTTCAGTCTCTCATGCTGACCAGGAACCAACATCCCGGGGCACCGGCCGCTCCCGCCACCATTCCCTACCCACGGCGCCGGAGGTGCGTGCTAAGCGCGTCGCGTGAGTCATTGGCATCGAGACTTGGAGGCACCTTGTTCCGAATGAAGGCCCTCGTCGCCGCAGCCCTTGTGTTCAGCGGGCTGCCGGCGCTTGCCCAGACACCCCAGGAGGCGAAGCCGCTGGAGCCCGGACGCGAAGCGCTCGCCATCTCGTATGAGAAATACGCGCTGCCCAATGGCCTGGAGGTCATCCTCTCCGTGGACCGGAAGCTGCCGGTGGTGGCCGTCAACATCTGGTATCACGTCGGCGCGTACCACGAGCAACCCGGCCGCACCGGCTTCGCGCACCTGTTCGAGCACATGATGTTCCAGGGCTCGCGCAACGTGGCCGACGACGTCCACATCTCCCGGCTGGAGCAGCTGGGCGCCACCGACCTCAACGGCACCACCAGCTTCGACCGCACCAACTACTTTGAAACCGTCCCCAGCAATCACCTGGAGACGGCGCTGTGGCTGGAGAGCGACCGCATGGGCTTCCTGCTCGACGCCATCACTCCGGAGAAGCTGGAGACGCAGCGCGAGGTGGTGAAGAACGAGCGGCGTGAGTCCATTGAAACCGCGCCGTATGGCGCCGCCCGCGAGAAGGCGTGGCACGCGCTCTTCCCGCTGCCGCACCCGTACCACGGGGACGTCATCGGCTCGATGAAGGACCTGAACGCGGCCAACGTGGACGACGTGAAGGACTTCTTCCGCACCTGGTACGCGCCGTCCAACGCCACGCTGGCCATCGTCGGTGACTTCGACGTGGCGAAGACGAAGGCGCTGGTGGAGAAGTACTTCGGCACGCTGCCCAGCCACGCCCGGCCACAGCGGCCGGAGGTCGCGCCGGTGAAGCTCACCGCGCCCGTGGTGCTGCGCGAGGAGGAGCGCGTGGCCCGGCTGCCGCTCTTGACCATCCAGTGGCTCACGCCGGCGTACCTGGAGGAAGGGGACGCCACCGCGGACGTGCTGGCCACCGCGCTGTCCACCGGCAAGGCCAGCCGCCTCTACCGCCGGCTGGTGCTGGACAAGGAGCTGGCCCAGAGCGTCAGCGCCAGCCAGCAGAGCCAGGGCGCGCAGTCCGTCTTCTCGGTGGACGTGGTGGCGCGGCCCGGGGTGTCCACGGACAGGCTGCTCCAGGAGGTGGACGCGGTGCTGGACGAGGTCCGCCAGCAGGGCATCACCCCGGAGGAGATTGCCCGCGCCCGCACGCGCTACGACACGCGCACGCTGGCCGGCCTCCAGTCCGTCGGCGGCTTCGGCGGCAAGGCGGACGTCCTCCAGAGCTACAACCACTTCGTCGGCGAGCCCAACTACGTGGCCCAGGACCTGGCGCGCTACGAGTCGGTGACGCCCGAAGCCGTGAAGCAGTTCGCCCAGGACACGCTGCGCCCCGGCGCGCGCGTCATCCTCCACGCGGTGCCGCCCGCACGCCGGCAGGCGCCCCTCGACTCGAAGGAGCGCCACTGATGCGCCGCCTCCTCTCCGCCCTGCTCGTCACCACGCTGGCCGCCTGCGCCAGCAACCCGAAGCCCGCGCCGGCCAGTCCGGACTCGCCCGCGATGGGAGAGAAGGCGGCCCCGGCTGAAGCCACGGCCAACGCCGAGTCCTTCCGCGCCACGCCACCCCAGCCCGGCAAGGCGCCGGACCTGGTGCTGCCCACCTTCCAGAGCGCGAAGCTGGACAACGGCCTCACCGTGCTGGTGAGCACGCGGCGGGAGCTGCCGCTGGTGTTCGCGGGCGTGGCCTTCGCCGCGGGCAGCGCGCAGGACCCCCAGGGCAAGGAAGGGCTCGCCGAGCTGACGTACCGCATGCTGCTGGAAGGCGCGGGCAAGCGGGACACGGTGCTGCTGGACAACGCCTTCGCCGACCTGGGGGTGTCTCCCGGCATGGACGTGCAGGCGGACGGCGCGCAGGTGGGCGTGCGCGTGCTGACGCGCAACCTGGACGCGGCCATGGCCCTGCTGTCGGACGTGGTGCTGCGGCCCAGCTTCAACCCCAAGGCCTTCGAGCGGCGCAAGAAGCAGCAGCTGGCGGACCTGGTGCGCGCGATGGGGCAGCCCGGCGTGCTGGCGCAGCTGGCGTACCTGGAGGCCGTGTTCGGGCTGGAGCACCCCTACGGGCACCTCCCCGACGGCACGCCCGCGTCCGTGCAGACGCTCACCCTGGCGGACGTGACGGGCTTCTACCAGAAGCACACCGGCCCCAGGGCCCAGGCGGTCATCCTCACCGGGGACATCAGCCTGGAAGAAGGGGTGGCCCTGGCGAAGAAGCACTTCGGCGGGTGGACGGGCAAGGCCACGCCGCCCGCGCCGCCGCCGGCCACGAAGGCGCCGCCGCGGCAGCAGGTGTACGTGGTGCCCAAGCCGGGCCTGGACCAGACGCTGCTGCTGGTGGGCCGCGCGGGCATCGCCGCGGGGAACCCGGACGAGTACCCGCTGGAGCTGGCCACCACCGTGTTCGGTGGCTTCTTCGGCAGCCGGCTCAACATGAACCTGCGGGAGGACAAGGGCTACAGCTACGGCGCGGGCGCCAGCGTCTCTCCGCGCCTGGGCGTGGGGCCGCTCACCGCGTACAGCTCCGTGCGCCAGGACGTGACGGGCCCGGCCCTGAGCGAGGTGATGAGCGAGCTGACGGGCCTGAAGAACCGGCCCATCACCGCCGAGGAGCTGGAGGCCGCGCGGGAGGGCCTCATCCGCGCCTTCCCGGGCGCCTTCGAGTCCGTGGAGGGCCTGGGCGCCAGCGCCGCGGCGCTCTTCATCACCCGCCGCCCGCTGGACGAGTTCAACCGCACCGTGGAGGGCCTGCGCGACGCCAGCGCCGCGGACGTGCAGCGCATGGCCGAGCGGTACCTGGACCCGGCCGCGATGCAGATGGTCCTCGTGGGGGATCCGGCGACCATCCAGGAGCAGGTGACGCCGCTCGGCCTGGGCAAGCTGGTGCCCATTGAGCCGGATGAAGCGCCGATGCCGCGCGCGGCGAAGTAGCACGCAGGCAGGTGTCTTCCGGGCCGTGGTCTGCGAGTCATTGCTCGCGGGCCTCGGCCCGGTGCTTCACGGGGTACGCGGTCCGGGCCTCCCCCGAGGCTCAGCCGTTGCGCGCCTCGTCTTCCGCGTCGGAGACCTGGCGCTCCTCGGCTCGCTCGCGGCCCTTGCGCTCGCGCTCCAGCTCGTCCGCCTCGTCGATGGGGCTGCGGATGTCGGGGACGTAGCCGCCCACCTCGGAGTCACTGTCCAGGGCGAACTTCTGCTCGCGCGTGTCGCGGATGGAGTCCGCGGCGTACAGCGGCAGGGTGTCGTCGGCTTCCAGTCCCCGCTCCACGCGGTCTGGCGCATAGGGAGGCTTGGTCGCGGCCTCCTTGCCTCCCGTGTACGGGTCATATTTCCTGTTCGGCATGGTGCGCTCCTCGTCGAAGTGGGTGCTGCTCCGAAGTTGAATGTCGGAGCGGGCTCCTCGCGCACCAAGGTCCCCGCGGAGGTCCGGGGGCACGCCCGGCCGCCCGGAGACATCCCCAAGTTGCCCACAGGGGGGCGACCCGCCGCCGCGTCACTTCCCGAGGAAGTCGAGCAACGCCGCGTGGAACTTCTCCGGCGCCTCGAAGTGGGGGATGTGGCCCACGCCGGGCAGCTCCACCAGCGTCGCGTGGGAGGTCTCTAGCGTCTGGAGCGACCGCCGCTACCTCGACATATCCCTGCGCAATGCCACCCAACTACAAGTCCGTTCCGCAGCTCCCCTGAACGGGACTCGCCCCCTAATCTGCCCTACTCGGACTACTGACGATGGCCACGCCCATGAGCAGCCTGCTCGAAGAGGTCTCCCGCGAGCACTTGCCGTATCCGCCCGCCACACCCGAAGAGGTGGCTGCGTTCGAGCGCCGGGTAGGCTGGAAGTTGGACCCGGACCTGCGCGCCTTCTACCTGCACTGCAATGGAGCGGAGCTGGCTGCGCGGCCATCGCGGACGTCCTTCAGCATCCTCCCGCTGCACAAAATCGTCCGGGCGAGGGTGGCCATCTACGGCGAGGATGACGACAAGTGGGGACCCGCCTCGGTGTACGCGCTCTGCGATGTGCAGGATGGCAACTACGTGCTGGTGGACGTGGCCCGACTGGAGAATGGCCGCTACCCCCTCTTCGACGGCGAACACGAGGCAAGGCCGGCTCCGGCCTACTGCAGGCAGATTGCCCGCTCCTTCTCGGAGTTCCTGGAGCAGGCGCTGCGCACCCGCCGTGGCCACTCCTGACCAGGGGAGTGAAGTCTCCTCCAAACGTGCGAACTCGAGGACCCGAGCAATCTGGACGGTCATCCCCTGACGCGCGCCTACGCGCCCACGCCGTCGAAGCGCCGCGGGCGCAGCAGCCGCAACGTGAGCACCAGCGCGAGGAACAACACGCTGGCGCTCACGGTGACGAAGCGGATGCCCATCCGGTCGGCCAGCGCGCCCAGGCCCCACACGCCCGCCGCATACGCGCCGCCGAGCACCATGCTGAACAGGCTGCTCATGCGCGCCTGCAGCTCGCGGGGCACGCGTGACTGGCAGTACGCGTGCATCCCGCTCATCAGCATCATGTAGTTGGCGCCCAGCACGCAGATGACGGCGGCGGCCACCTGCAGGGTGGGTGACAGCCAGTACAGCGTGGACACCCCGCCGATGGACGTCGCCGCCAGCCCCAGCAGCTTGCGCTGGCCCAGCTTGTCCACCAGCGTGCCCACCAGCAGCGCGGCCGTCACCGCGCCCGCGCCCTGACAGGTGACGAGCAGCGACGTGGCCGCCGCGCCCTGGCCGAACACGCGGATGGCGAACACCGGCACCAGGCCGATGAAGGGCGCCACCAGGGCGGCGACCAGCAGCGTGCCCCACAACATCAACGAGATTTCCGAATCCCCGCGCGCCACGGAGAAGCCGTGGGCAATCTGCCGCCACAGGCCCTGCGTGGCCTTCGCCGTCATCCGCGTCAGCGTCTTCACCTGCGACAGCGCCACCAGCACCGCGACGAAGGACAGCGTGTTGATGAGCAGCGCCCAGGACGTCCCGCCCATGCTCAGCACCAGCGCGGCCAGCGCCGGACCGATGATGCGCCCCAGGTTGAACTGCGCCGAGTTGAGGCTCATGGCGCTGTGCAAGTCCCGGGGCGGCACGAGCTCCGCGAGCATCGCCGCGAAGGCGGGGTTGATGAGCGTGCTGGCGCAGCCGTGGACGAAGGAGATGACGGCCACGACGGGGACGCTGAGCTGGTGCGTGAAGGCCAGCAGCGTCAACACGCCCGCGAGCACCAGCTGCACCACCGTGCCCAGCGCGACATAGGCGCGCCGGTCGAACCGGTCCGCGAGCGCGCCGCCCACCGGCGACAGCACCACCGCGGGGAGGAAGGTCAGGGCGACGATGCCACCCGTCCACTCGGCGCGGCCCGTGGCCTCGGTGACGTACACCCCCATGGCCACCGTCTCCATCCAGGTGCCGATGGTGGAGACCAGGGCTCCCACCCAGACCGCGAAGTAGCCGGGGTGGTCGAAGGCGCGAAGCGAGGAGAGGCGTGGCAGTCGGAGGGCGCGCACGGCAGGGACCTTTGTATCCCGGAGCCGTGCGACATGCCTGTACGGGCCGTCCGTTGCTTTGAGCCGCTATGACGAAAGCTGGGACACATCCAGCAGCCGCGCTTCAGCCCGGGGAGGTGAAGGGGACAGCGACGTCATGAACACGGCGGACATGACGGGACTTCCCGGGCTCGAGGTCCGTGAAGCACCCACACGCCGCCGCGCACACGCGCCGGCGTGTCAGCGCCGCGCGCGGTCCAGCATGGAGACAGGGCCCTTGCCGCGGACCTTCACGGTGCCGTCGTCGGAGATGCGCGCGCCCGTCTCCGGGAAGTCCTCCGTGGTGAGGTCCCGGATGGCCTTGATGACAGCGCCCCTCGGGTCCGGCACGGCGATGCCCCGGTCCACCTGCTTCGTGGGGAGGATGCGGCCCGCCGTGAAGTCGCCGTCGCGGTTCAGCTCGACCTCCAGCACCAGGCCCAGGCCCTGCGGACCGCGCAGGTTGAACCGGCCGTAGGTGGCGAAGTTGCCCAGCGAGTAGGCGATGAGCCGGCCCTTGTAGAACTCCATGCCGCGCACCACGTGCGGACCATGGCCAATGACCAGGTGCGCGCCCGCGTCCACCACCGCGCGCGAGAAGGCCCGCAGGTCGCCTCGGTCCTCGCCGTAGAACTTCTCCCGGCCGCGGGGAACGTGCAGCGCCTTGCTGCCCTCCGCGCCGCCGTGGAACGACACGATGACGATGTCGTGCTCGGCCGCGGCCACGCGCACCAGCCCCGTCGCCGTGGTCAGGTTGTTGAGGTGGTTGCAGGCCGGCGACGTGTGGAACGCCACCATGCCGATGCGCAGGCCATTGCGCTCCACCGTGGCCACCGTGCCCGGCGCGCCGCTCCACGCGATGCCCAGGGCGTCCAGGGTGGACTCCGTCGCGCGGCGGCACTCCTCGCCGAAGTCACCCGAGTGGTTGTTGGCCGTGGACGCCAGGTCCACCCCGGCCTCCTTCAGGTACTGGCCGTATTCGGTGGGCGAGCGGAACGCGTAGCAGTTCTTCGACGAGCGGCACTTCTTCGTCTCGCCCGTGTCGCACAGCGGCCCCTCCAGGTTGATGAAGGTGAGGTCCGCGTCCTCCAGCAGGGAGCGCACGCCGGCGATCACGCTGCCCGCGCCATCGGGAGGCAGGTGGCCTTCGGGCACGGTGGTGCCCAGCATGACGTCACCCACCGCGCGGATGCGCACCTTCGCGTCGGCTGGCGGGGGAGGGCGGTTGCCGGGCTGTGGCCCCTGCGACAGCTTCGCCTGGAGCATGGCCTGACCGCGGGCCTGGGACAGCGCGCCCTCGAGGTCCGGGTGGTCCGGCTGGAGCTTCTGCACCTCGGTCCACTGCGTGTAGGCCTCCGTCCACTGGTTCTCCAGTGAGTGCGCCCAGCCCAACTCCCAGCGGCAGTCCACGCGCGAGGGCGCGGCCTCCACGCAGGCGGACAGCTGGGTGATGGCCGTGGGTGCGTCCTTGGCCTGGAGGGCCTCCATTCCTTGGGCGTAGCTCGTGTCCGGGTCGGCCAGCGGGGTGGCGCTCTTGCCCATGGCCAGGGCCGCGGCGCGCAGGGCGGCGGCGCCGGCCTCCGCGGCGGCGCGGCCCAGGTCCAGCACCGCGCCGGAGTCACCGGCACGGGGGTACGCGTTGAGGTCGGTGATGACAGTCTCGGGCGCGGGCGCGGTGGAGGGCACCTCGGAGCTGGGCGCTCGCGAAGGAGAGACGTGCTGGGCGGGGGCGGGCTCACGCGCCGAGGCAGCACCCGGCGTGGTGGCGAGCGCCATCAAGAGAAAGACGGACGAGGGCATGTCCCGCCATTCTAGAGGCCATCTCGGGATTCTGTGTCAGGGGAGATGACCTCAGTCTGCCTTGCAGCCGGACAGGCGACACACACCTCATCGGTCAGGGTGATGGGATGTGCGTCGCGGCCCGCGTTCAACCCAGCACGTCGAGCAGCACCGAGCGACGGCGCTGGCGCGGCAAGAGCCGCAACCGCCGAGACGCCTTGCGCTTCACCCGGTGCTCGATGGCGCTGTGGACGGAGAGCGGCCCCGGCCCCCGCAGCAGCAGGCCGAGCGCGATGGCGCCCAGCGCCAGGTTGAACTCGAAGCCGCCCTTCGTGTTGTCGAAGCCCTTGGAGCCATGGACCTTGGCCACGGCGATGGCTTGCGTGACGAGGACCGCCAGCGCCGCGGGACGCGTGGCGATGCCCAGGATGGAGCTCACGCCCGCGAGCAGCTCCGCCACCCCCGTGGCGATGACCCAGGGCTTGCCTGGCTTGAAGCCCAGTTGCTCGAAGAAGCCCGCATGTTGCGCGGTGCCCCCGGGGCGGAGCTTGGACACGCCATGCACCACCATCGTCGACCCGAGCGACAGGCGCGGGGGCAGCAGGGCGGCTGCCTTCAGGATGCTCGGTTGCTCGGTCAGCGTCGCCATGTTCATACCTTCCGCTCCTTGGATGGGGCTGGGGCCGTTGCCGGAACCCTGGGTAGGTTGGGTCCGGCGTGGGCGCATGGCACGCCGCGGCGGTTCCGCCTCCCTTGCCCGGTGGGCATACTGCCGGCTCCAAGGGGCCTGCCTGATGAGGCGGGAGTGGACTCGCATCCCCGGGCGGGCCCCGCGTGAATACCCACTGGTACGAGGCAGTCACCCCGTCATGTCCCTCCGCTGGCCGCTCCTGTCCTTGTCGTTGTGGGTGTCTGCTCCGGCGCTCGCGGCCGATGGCGTCGCCGTCCAGGTCCGCTGCACGGAGAAGTGCACGGTGGTGCTGGATGGAAAGCACGGGTTCCGGGTGAATGACTCCACCTGGGAGTTCAAGGGCATCGCGCCGGGCAGCCGGCGCATCGACGCCACGGGGGTGCTGAACCGTCCGCTCGCCGGCAGCTTCGTGGTCATCCCGGACGTGGCGACGGCGGACGTGTTCCTGGCCAGCAACAAGCGCATCCTCATCGAGCCTGGCAGCTCCACCATGCCCGGAACACCGGACTGGGCCGAGCCGAAACCTCCAACGCCGGTCTCCACGTCGAAGGCGCCGAGCGTGGCCACGGTGAAGTGCCAGGACGACTGCACGGTGCTGCTCGACGGGAAGCGAGGCGTCCGCCGGGACAACCGGACCTGGGAGTTCCGCGACGTGGCGCCCGGCCAGCGGCGCGTGGAGGCCACCGGTGGCGTCTTCAACCAGCGGCAGTTCGTGGGTTACGTGGAGATACCGGGTGGCTCGGAGGTCACCCTCCAAGGGGACTCCAAGGGCCGCGTGACGCTCACGGAGCAGAAGGACCTGGAGGCGGCGGAGCAGCCTGAGGCGAGCGCCGCGATGACCTCTCTGGTTCATGTGCGCTGCGCGAAGCCGTGCACCGTGACGATGGACGGACGGCGCCGGGGCACGAGCAACGCGACGAACCTGAGCCTGCGCGACGTGCCGCCGGGGACGCATGCGCTGGAGGTGGACTTCACGGTGGGCGGGAAGCTGCGGCGTTTGACGCTGGAGGTGCCCGCGAGGCACGAGCTGTTCGTCACCGCGTCCGAGGAGCACGGCGTCCAGGTGATGAACACGAAGCCGCTCACGGGCACGCCGTAGAGAGGCGGCGCGGGGCTCAGGGCCTCTGCGCGAGCGGCGGATCCATCAACGCCGCCACCTCCGCGGAGTAGCCCCCGGGCGCCTCGCCATGAACGATGAGGGGCGGGCGCACGGCGAGGCCCCGGTCCCTGTCTCGCAGGGCATGCACCAGGAAGCGCGTGGCCAGAGCGTCCACGCGCGCGTGGACGAAGCGCAGCACGGTGGGGTGGAGCTTCGCCTGGGACAGCAGGCCCAGCACCTCGGCCGCTCGCGCCGCGGGGTACACCAGGCTCACGCCGCCGCCGGGCATCAACGCGTACCGTGCCGCGGCGATGACGGCTGGCGCGTCACACGCGACCTCGGACTTGGACACGGCCCGCTCGTCATCCGGGCTGCGGACCCCCGCGTCGGCCAGACGGAAGGGCGGGTTGGACACGACGTGGGCGTACTCGCCTCCGGAGACGTGTTCGCGGATCCGCCTCAGGTCTCCAAGCAGCGGGGTGACCTGCGTCTCGCACGCATTGAGCGCCACGGAACGTGTCAGCCGGGCATGTACGGCGGGCTGGATTTCCAGGGCATCCACGGGCCCCAGGCCGAACTGCTTCACCAGCAGGAAGGACACCACGCCGCTGCCCGCGCCCAGCTCCAGCATCCGCCCGGACGCGCCAGTGCCTTCGGTGGCCGCGAAGTGGGCCAGCAGCACCGCGTCCAGCGTGAAGCGGTAACCCGTCCGCCGCTGGAGCACCCGCACCCCCGCCGTGCCGATGGAGTCGAGCGTTTCGTCCGGGCCGGGCTCGGGCAGGGTGGGTTCAGGCATGGGCTGCGGGGCTTCCTACCCAACGTCCGCTTCGGGCCCAAGAACCCAGCACTGCGTCTCGGCATCCCCGCTGGAAAATCTGCTCACCAGCCAGGATCACATCGTAAATTTCAGATGTTATTTCAGCAGGTTGCGCGGAGATATCGGTCAGCGATATCTGTTCACGGATCCTCTCAGGAATCCGTTCATGGCCACCCTGGAACAACTGCTGACCGTCCTCGGACGTCAGGTCGAGGTGAAGGGGAGCGAGCTGGCCACCCAGCTCCGCGTCTCACGCCCGACGGTGTCGCGGCTGCTCGCCTCGGCGGGTCCGAGCGTCTGCCGGATGGGGCAGGGGCCCTCCAGGCGCTATGCGCGGACCCGTTTCATCGCCGCCCTGGGGGAACAGATACCGCTGTACCGCGTCGACGAGGCAGGCCGTCCCCACGAAGCAGGCATCCTGCACCCACTCTGGAACGGAGGCTGCTGGCTTGCGCGACAGGATGGGGGAGGGGAACGGTTCGCCGGCCTCCCGCCCTTCGCCGCCGACATGAGCCCTCAGGGCTACCTGGGCCAGGGCTTCGCGAGTCGCCACCCCGAGTTGGGACTTCCCCCACGCATCACGGACTGGACGGAAGACCACCAGCTCATCGCGCTCGCGCTCCGAGGCGAGGACTGCGTCGGAGCCCACATCATCGGCGCGGCCTCCCTGGACCGTTTCCTGGCCAGCCCGCTTCGACCCGTCACCGAAGCCCAGTACCCGGAGCTCGCCCGCTCATCCCTGTCGAGCGAGGCAGGCTCCTCCGCCGGTGGCGAGCAGCCCAAGTTCACGGCGTACACAGCAGGGCGCCACGTCCTGGTGAAGTTCGCGGCCAACGACGACGGCGCCGCCGCTCAGCGCTGGAGAGAGTTGCTCATCTGCGAAGGCCTCGCGCTCGAAGCCGTCCAGGCCGCCGGGATTCCGGCCGCGACCACGCGCTCCCTCCGCGTCGAGGGCTACCAGTTCCTCGAGGTCGAGCGCTTCGACCGAATCGGCGAGCGAGGCCGCAAGGCGCTGCTCTCACTCATGGCCATCGACAACGAGTACCTCGGCCACGAAGGGAAGGGGAGCACCTGGACCAGCGCGGCCCGGTATCTCCTGGAGCGCCAGTCCATCAGCGACGAGGACGCCCGGCGCATTCGCTGGCTCGACACCTTCGGGCAGCTCACCGGCAACACCGACCGGCACTTCGGCAACCTCTCCTTCTTCAAGGACGGACCCCAGCGGTTCCGGCTCGCACCGGCCTACGACATGCTCCCGATGATGTTCGCCCCCGTGGGCACCAGCATCGTCGAGCGCACCTTCGAGCCCCGGCCGCCCACCGCGGAGACGCTCGACGTCTGGTCCGATGCCGCCCGTCACGCGCTGGCGTACTGGACCCGGCTGGAGCAGACCTCCGAGCTCAGCGACGCGCTCCGAGCCCACTGCGCACGAAACCGGGACGCACTCGCGGCGCTGATGCAACGGACGCCGGTCTGAGCCGGCGTCCGCCTCGTCTCCCTACGGCGTATAGACGACCGTCAGCACCGCGTTCGCCCCATCCCGGACGAACAGGTACTGCGTGGCCGTCTGCGCCTGGGTGAAGCGCAGCCGCAGCTGCGTCTTCCCCGTCTTGCTGATGGCGCCAAGGCCCGCGCCGCTGAAGTCCCCGGAGCTCTTCGCGCCCGCGCTGAACCGGTCGATGCCCGCGACGCTGCTCGCCGTGGCCGCCGCCGCCCAGTCCGCCGCTTCCGTGTTCGCCGCGTTGAACGTCCCCGACTTCACGTCGACCACCAGCGCGTTCCCCGCTGGCGTCGACCACGGGTCTCCCGAGCCCGACGAGTAGCTCACCGTCAGGTACGCCCGCGTCACGGTGGCCCCATCCGGGAGGCTCGACGTGTCGAAGGAGAGGAAGGACCGGTTGTACTTCCCATCCGTCCCCCGGCCGAGCGCCAGGTTCGTCATGAACCCCAGCGCCGCCGCGCTGCCATCCGCGTTCGCCTTCAGGTAGCCGTCATCCGCCGCCAAGCTCGTGAACTGCACCGTCACCGGCGCCGGGGAGCCGGAGTTGCTCACCGTCACCACCGTGTCGTCGTCCGTCGCCTGGTTCCCCGCCGCGTCGAACGCCCGCGCGCCCAGCCGGTGCTGCCCGTTGCCCACGGCCGCGCTGTTCCAGGCGAAGGCATACGGCGCCTGCGTGTCCGTGGACACCACCGCGCCATCCACCAGGAACTCCACCCGGGTGACGCCCACCGCGTCCGCCGCGCTCGCGGTGACATTCACCGTGCCGCTCACCGTGGCCCCGCTCGCCGGCGCCGTCACGTTGACGGTGGGCGGCGTGGTGTCACCGGTGGGCTCGCCTCCGCCTCCCACAATCCCGAAGAACCGCGCCTGGTGGTAGACGGCGCAGAGATTCACGTCGCTCAGGTACGCCCCCACCGCGCCACAGGCCGCGCTGCCCGTGCCGCCCGGGAACTGGAACTGCGCATCCATGGCCACCGCGTGGCCCATGCCGGTGAGCTCCCACGTCTCCACCAGCGCGGTGCCCGCGCCGCTCCGGTGCACCTTGTGCGGGAAGCCGGACACCGTCTCCACCGTGTCCGGCGTCTGGTCGATGCCGTGCACGTTCGTCCACTGCTCCATCGCCTCGGTGAGGTTCATCACGTTCACCGTGTAGTCGCTGGTGCCGTGCCAGATGCTGACGCGCGGACGCGGGCCCGAGTACCCCGGGTACGCGTTGCGGACCACATCGCCCCACGCGGCGGGCGTGCGGTTCACCCCCGGGCTCATGCAGGTGAAGCCCGCATTCATCGACTCCGCGCACCGGTACGGGCCTCCGGACTGGATGGCGCCAGCGGAGAAGACGTCCGGATAGGCCGCCAGCAGCGCGGGCGCCATGTATCCACCCGCCGAGAACCCCGCCACGTACACCCGCGCCGGGTCGATGGAGTACGTCGCCTTCATCGTGTCCACCATCTGCTTGATGGACAGCGCCTCACCCCTGTCCCGCGCGATGTCGCCGGGCTCGAACCAGTTGAAGCAGCTGCTCATGTTGTTGCCGCTCTGCTGCTGCGGATAGACGGCGTAGAACTTGTAGACGTCCGCCGCCGCGGACCAGCCGCTGCCCTCCATCGCCGCGGCCCGCTGCGTACAGCCGTGCAGCACCACCACCAGCGGCGCGTTGGCCGGCATGCCGGACGGCACGTGGCGGAACATCTGCAGGTTGCCGGGGTTGCTGCCGAAGTTCGTCACCTGCGTGAGCAGCGGCTGCTGCTGCTCCGCCACCTCGGCCTCCGGCGCGTCCTCCGCCGGCCCACCACAGCCCCCCAGTCCCGTGAACAGGCACGCGGCAAGAGGCACTCCGGCGGACCACGACCACGGCCAGGAACGGCTGCGACGCTGCTTGTGCATGGTGTCTCCCAGGCCGCCACCAGGGGGGAATGGGCGGCCACGGGGACAGACCTGACTCCCCCGATAGCCCCTGATTCAAGGCGCGTCGCGTCGCGTCGCGCTGAAACATGAACCAGGATTCAAATCACGCACCGCGTCGTGTGGTGCGCTGAAACATGAGTCAGCCTTCAGCTCACGGAAGGGCGCCGGGCAGCCAGCGTTTGTCGCCCGGCGCCCTCCGGCGGGGCTCAGCGCTCGGCGACGAGCCGCTCCGCCACGTCCAGCACCCGGGCCTCCACGCACACGTCGTCCAGGTGGTTCGCCTCCACCAGGCCGGTGGGGCTCGTCACGTTGACCTCGGTGAGGTAGCTGCCCAGCACGTCGATGCCCACCAGCCGCAGCCCGCGCCGGCGCAGCTCCGGCTTCAGGCGCTCGCAAATCTCCAAATCCCTCGGGGTGAGCACGGCCTTGCGAGCCACGCCGCCCGCCGCCATGTTGCCGCGGTGGTCGCCCTCGGACGGGACGCGCAGCACGCCGCCCACCGGCTCGCCGTCCACCAGGAGGATGCGCTTGTCGCCCTGGCGGCTCTCCGGGATGTACGCCTGCGCGACGACGGCCTCCCGGCCACCCCGGGTGAGCATGTCCACCGCGGAGCGCGCGTTCCGGTCCGTGGCGGTCAGGAAGAGGATGCCCTTGCCCGCGAAGCCATCCACCGGCTTGAGGATGGTGCCCGCCGCGTTGCGCGCGATGAAGTCCAGCAGCACCGGCAGCTCGCTGGTGACGCGCGTGTCCGGCATCAGGTCCGGGTAGCGCAGGGAGTAGAGCTTCTCGTTCGCGTCGCGGATGCCCGCCGGCTCGTTGATGAAGACAGGGGGGCGCTGCGTGCCGCACAGCTCCACCAGTTGGGTGGCGTGCAGGAACTCCGCGTCCACCGGCGGGTCCTTGCGCATGAAGAGCACGTCCAGCGAGGACACCGGGCGCGAGGCCTCATCGAGGAGGTCGAAGTGCCGTCCCGGCTCGCGGCGCACGGTGACGTGGCGCATGCGCGCCTCCGCGCACGTGCCGTTGAAGCGCAACCAGCCCTGCTCGAAGTAGCGCACCTGGTGGCCGCGCTGCTGCGCTTCGAGCATCAGCGCGAACGTGGAGTCGTGGTCCACCCGCACCGTCTCGAGCGGGTCCATCAGGAAGCCAATGTTCAGAGAGGCCATACAATCCGGAATCAGAGGAAGAGGGGCGCGAAGATAACCAAGTGCCCCGGAACGTGCCCCTCAATCCCGGTGCTGTGTTTCAGCGCTCGGGGATTTCCGCCAGCTTCAGTCGGAACTGGGTCGTCTCCCCGGCGGTAATCGGCACCGACAGCATGCGCTTCTTGCCGTCCGGGCCCACGAGGGTCAGGTCGTGCTCCCCCACGGGCAGGGCCACGTTGAACATCGGCGTGCGGCCCACCCGCTTCTTGCCTCGGAAGACCTCCGCCTCCGGCAGCACCAGCAAGGTCAGCTTGCCCCGGCCCTTCGCCGGGCGAGGGCTCGCCGCCTCCTTGGGACGGTGCTCTTCCACGTCCTCGCCGCCCACCGCGGCGCCCAACGCCTTGGCAGGGGCCTCCGGGTTGCCGGCATCCGGGGTGGGGGCGTCATAGCCCGGCACCGGGTAGATGGGCAGGTTCGGGTCATGGCTGGGGAGGGTGCGCAGCGCGCTCGCGTCCTCTTCCTCCACCGTCTCGTTCAGCACCTTCGACAGGTGCCAGGCGGCATACCCGCCGCCCACCAGGATGCCCAGCAGCACCAGTCCCCACAGCACATTGGAGGTCTTGCTCTCCGGTGGCTGCTGCTGGCTCGCCGCCGCGGGCCTCCGGGGCGCCGCCGCCGCTTGCACCTTGCGCGAGGGCTTGCGCGGCATGCCCGCCACGCCGTTCGACGGCGTCGGGAGGTCCTTGCGCTCGGGGAGGTAGGGCCCGTCATCACCGCGCAGGGCCCGCTTCGCGGAGTCCAGCATGACGCCGTTGGTGGTGCCGTCCGCGGACTCCAGCATGACGCGCGTGGCGGACATGCGCTCGGCGAACAGGTCCTGCATCAGCGCGGCCCGGTCATGCGCGTCCAGCAGCAGCTTGCCCGCCGCCGCCTCAATGGCCCGGGCCATGTCCCGGCCGGTGGCGAAGCGCTTCTCACGGCTGCGCTCCAGCGCCCGCATCACCACCTTGGACACCGCTTCGGGCACGTGCGGCGCGACGTGCGAGGGCCAGGGGACGGGCTCCTCCAGAATCTTCATCATCTCGTCGCGCTCGTTCTTGCCCGCGAACAGGCGCGCGCCGGTGATGAGCTCGTGCAGCATCACCCCGACGGCGAACAAGTCACTGCGCCCATCCAGCGCCTCGCCCCGCACCTGCTCCGGGGACATGTACCCGGTGGTGCCCTTCACCGTGCCGACGTTGGTGCGCTCCAGGCTGTCCTTCGCCTTGGCGATGCCGAAGTCGAGCAGCTTCACCACGCCGTCGTACGTCACCATGATGTTCTTCTGGGCGACGTCGCGGTGGATGACGGGGCTGGGCGCGCCAGAGGGCGCCGTATAGACGTGCGCGTAGTGCAGCGCCATGCAGACGTCGCGCGCCACCGACAGCGTGAAGCCCAGCGGGAGCTGCTCCTGGCGGCGCAGGCACGCGCCGGTAATCTGGTTCAGGTTCTGCCCGGCGATGAACTCCATGGCCAGGTAGAGCCCGTCATCCTCGCGCCCCAGGTCGAACACCTGCGCGATGTTCGGGTGGTTGAAGGCCGCGGTGATGCGCGCCTCGTCCAGGAACATGCGTTCGAACTGCGCGTTGTCCCGCGCGTCCGGCAGCACCCGCTTGATGACCACGTACTTGCGGAAGCCGCCCGGACCCGAAGTGAAGCCCAGGAACAGCTCCGCCATGCCGCCCACGGAGAGCTGCGTGACGACCTCGTACTTCCCGATGCGCTCGCCCCGATAGAAGTCGATGGGGAAACCCTCCGCCGGCACCCCACTGTCGGGGCACATCCCGCACCAGACGATAACAGCCTTGTGCGGGGCGGACGTGGGGTGAGAACGCGCCACCACCTGGGGTGCCTCCCGCATCCACTGGGAAGCTGTGGATGGCCTGTGGACAGCGGGGGAGCGGCTGTGGAGAAACCCCGGCGTGGATCAACACCTGTGGGTTCCCGGGGATAACCGTCATCTTACCCACATGTAGCACTTCCGAAATTCGTGAGTATTCCCATGAGCTTGCTGACTTGTCCCCAAGTCCCGGCTCCCTACCGCTACTACCAATAGATCAATACCTCTATGAACCTTTAGAAGAAGCAGGCGGCGCTGGGGACGAAGTGCCTGTGGAAACTCAAGGCAGCGCCAGGCGCAGCTGGTCGAGCAACGCGGGCAGCCGCACCATCAGCTCCCGGTCCATGTCCTCCAGGGCCCCGCGGAGGGCCGCCAGGTCCTCCTGGGCGCGTTCCGCGTTCACCATGCGCTGCAGGACCCTCAGGCGCTGATTGCGCTGCACCAGGCTGCCCAGGACGTCCTCCAGCTCATCGCTGAGGGCCTCGCCCAGGCGCAGGTCGTGCCCGATCAGCTCCCGGAGCTGCTCCACCAGGTACGTGAGGTCCCAGGATTCTGCATATCCGGCACGGCGCGACATCTCACCCCTGGCCCGGGCGGGCTCACTCGAGCGGCTGGGGCCGCAGCAGGCCCACCAGGGTGAGGCGCGCGCGGGACGGGTCCAGCTCCACGCTGACCTGGCAGCCGGCGACGTCCAGCCTCAGCGTGTACGGGAACTCAGGGGGCAGGTGACTTTCCTCCTGCCGGGCCAGCGCGGCCAGGCGGAACAGTTCGGCGAGCAGCTCCTGGCGGGTCTCCGCCGCGAGCCCCTCCACGGTCGCCTGCAGGCCGCGTGGGATGAGCACGGTGAAGGCCGGCGATGACGAAGGGGCGCATGAGGAGGATGCGACAGAGGTCATGACGTACCCCGCGTGCGAGAACCATACCCTTCCGGCACCCAACCATTTCGCGCGGTTGCAGCCTGTAGCAGTGGAGCGACCTGTAAAAAACACTGCCCCTCTCCCCGCCGACCCTGAAGTGTTGGGAGGTGGGACGCCGACAGGGGTGGGGCGTCCGCGGGGCCCTCCGGTGCGGGTATAGCCAGACGGCACGGGGGGAGGACGCCATGGCGCACGCAACGCGGGCGTCCCGGTACAGCGGCGTTGTATTGGCGCTGATGCTGGGGCTGGGGGCGGTGGCTTGTCGGGACACACCGTC
>NZ_JABXEP010000497.1:0-407 GCF_013372605.1 Myxococcus sp. AM009 | reverse complement strand
ATATTTTTGTATGCAGCTAAAGCAGCATCAAAATCTGGGAAATCAGTACCTTCACTAACGATTTCTTTATAAACAACTTTATTATCTGCATCTAATACAAATACTGCACGAGCTAATAAGCGAAGTTCTTCCATAACAACGCCATAGTTTTCACCAAATGATAAGTCACGGTGGTCACTTAATGTAATGACATTGTCTAAACCTGCTGAAGCGCACCATCTTTTTTGTGCGAATGGTAAGTCTGCTGAAATTGTAAGCACAATCCCCTCTTCTTTAGAAGCTTCAGAGTTGAATTTGCGAGTCTGCTGATCACAAACACCTGTATCAATTGATGGTACCACACTAATTAATTTCTTTTTACCAGCATAATCTGCTAATGTTACTTGATTTAAGTCATTATCTAACAC
>NZ_JABXEP010000496.1:0-407 GCF_013372605.1 Myxococcus sp. AM009 | reverse complement strand
CCGGCACGCAGACGCATCGGTATGCGCTCAAGCTAGCGGGCCTGCCCGAAGGCACCGGGCCCGGAACGACGCCAGTCGATCCAGCCTGGGTGGACGATGCCCTCACCGCCGCGGTGCGCGTATTCGACGCGCACCGCGTGCACTTTGCCGACGCCTATTTCGCCTATCGCGCACGTGAAACCGCGCAGCATCCCAAGCGCACCGCCGGCAAGACCACAACTGCCCGCGTTGCCGGCGATCTTCACGACGATACGCCGCTGCTCGCGGATACGTTTGCGATTGCGCAGCTGGCGGCACTTGTCTCGCTGGAGGCGTCCGGCGTGGCCGATGTGATCGACATTCACCTGGTGGTGGAGCGCCTGCGGGACGATGCCCCTGTCCCGCCCGCTGACGGCATTGGTGACGTG
>NZ_JABXEP010000495.1:0-407 GCF_013372605.1 Myxococcus sp. AM009 | reverse complement strand
CCCGAAGACATCCAGTTCGTCATGGATTTTGGAAAGAAGTATGGATACGACTTCGAGCACGAGGCCACGTACGATCGTATGTGCCTTGTGAACGATGCTGTCTATATCGCCCATGACGAATTCGGATGGCACGCAACCGGCAAGCAGTTCCAGGAGCCCTATGTCTACAAGAAGCTGTTCACCAGAGAGCCCATTGAGTTCAACGACTACATCCAGACCAAGTCGGTCACAAGTCGGATGTATCTCGCACCCGATAGTGACGACATCGTACCGGAGGATCTCAAATTCATCGGTCGTGTGGGAACGTTCGTTCCGGTCCTTGACGGAGGCGGAAGACTTCTACGCGAAACGCGCCGACAGGACGCAGACGGACATGACGTCATATCCTACGGAGCAGTCGCAGGAAC
>NZ_JABXEP010000494.1:0-410 GCF_013372605.1 Myxococcus sp. AM009 | reverse complement strand
CGTCTGGTTCACATCGGGGGAGCTGACGGCGTCTACTCGGCTCTCATCGAAATCAACGGCATCACGATTTCGGATGCAGTGGCTGGCACTCAGCTCGGCGATGGCTGGCAAGTCATCGGCGTCGATGCGAAACAAGTCAGAGTGGGTCGCGGCAAGCAAGTTCTGAAGCTCGCGGTGTGACATGGCTCAAGTCCTCAACCTTCCAGGGATCAAGGGCACCTATGCCGTCGGCCTGACTTGGCGGCATGAGGATGCCAGGCCAAGCCGCGCGGCACTGCGCAAGAAGGCTCGTGATCTGCAAGCACGGTGGAGTGTCGTCCATCAGACGCGCACAGGGCACGTACAGGCCGGCTTTTGTGCGGGCCTCGAGGGCGCTGCCTCCAACTGGCGAACCAAGCCGCTTGCAGCCC
>NZ_JABXEP010000493.1:0-412 GCF_013372605.1 Myxococcus sp. AM009 | reverse complement strand
CCTGGCACACGTCCCCACCGTGCAGCGAGGCGTGCGCCACCTCCTCCCGGCTGGCGCCCGTGTAGGCCGCCGCCGCGGTGCGTCCGTGCCCCGGGGCTGGGGCCTTCTTTTCCTCCTGACGCTGGGCGCGCCCAGCCGGCTGCCCCGCCTTGCGCAGCACCGCGTCCGTCTTCTCCGTGGGGGCGCCGAAGAGAAGCCTGCGCAGCCGCTCCACGCTCGTCCCCTTCGCCTGCAGTTCCGCCGTCACGAAGGCCAGCGTGTCCATGGCGGCCTTCAGCGTGGCGAAGTCCTCCTGGCTGAGGGCCCCGCGCGTCCGCTCGACAATGACTGCCAGCCGCGCCGGGTCCACCTGCCTTGGCTGGCGCTTCGTCTTGCCCATTGCCCGCTACAACATGTTCCTGGCGCGCAGGCC
>NZ_JABXEP010000492.1:0-412 GCF_013372605.1 Myxococcus sp. AM009 | reverse complement strand
ATGTTGGTCTGAATAAACTCCCCGGGACCGTGGATGGAGCGGTCTACGTGGCTTTCGGCAGCAAAGTGAACCACCGCGCGCGGCCGGTATTGTGCGAACAGCCGGTCGAGCGCAGCACGATCGCAGATGTCCGTTTGCGAAAATACATGACGCGAAACTTGCTCGACTGCCGCCAGCGTCTTGCGGTTGCCCGCGTAGGTCAGTTTATCGACGTTGACGATACCGTCAGCGCTCGGGTCCGCTAACCAGTTCAGAACGAAATTGCCACCAATAAAGCCGGCACCGCCGGTGACCAGAATGTAGGACAAACTGTGTACTCCTTGCCGCGCCTTCCGCGTGCCTCGGGAATCCGCCCTGCCGCCCCTGCGGGGACCAGCGGAAATTGTCAAATTTTGAGGGAAGTCGCGTATTC
>NZ_JABXEP010000491.1:0-416 GCF_013372605.1 Myxococcus sp. AM009 | reverse complement strand
GCTCTGCGCCGATAGCTCTGCCCTTCAATGGTGATGATGTCGGCGTGGTGGATGATGCGGTCGATGAGCGCGGTGGCGCACGCGCCGTTGGGGAAGATGCCCGTCCACTCCGAGAACGCCAGATTGGAAGTCTTCGACCATGCATGGTGCACCTCCAGTCACGCTTCCTTTCCCCGGGCCCGGGTCGCAGGGCGGAAGCGGAGTTGCTGCTCCCGAAGCTTGCGCAGACGCACCAGTTCCTTGCGATCTGCGTAGGCGACACGCTGACCCTTGACGCTCTGACTCTTGAGCCACCCGCGTCGAATCCAGCCGTAGAGGGTGACGACGGGCATCTTCAGCTCGCGGGCCAGCTCCGCCAGCCACCAGGCGTCCGGTGCGTCACTTGGCACGGGTCTGGGGCCTCGTCTGGGCGCGCC